>JADQBV010000201.1 GCA_016278415.1 Halanaerobiales bacterium | reverse complement strand
TTTGGCCCTCGTTATTTAACACTTGGTTTAGGATCTTTTCTCTAATTTTTTCTGGGATCCTATCCAGAGTTAAACAATATTCATCCTGTAAAACTATTTTCTTCTTCTCAAAGAGTTTCTTTTGAAAGTTCTCTATTTGAGCCAGAAAGTTAATAATCTTCTGAGTAACTGCTTCAATTACCCTTACTCTGGTAATATATGTACTGATATTCTTTTCGGTTGCAGAACCAATGGCATCGACATCTAATATTTCATTTTTTATAAAGAAATCCAATTCTCTTTCCAGGAAACCCTTTAAATCTTTATGAATAAAGTAGTCTGATTTGTTCTTAATTGTGTATTTATATAGATGTTTAGCCAGTATAGATTTTACTTTATTATTATCACTTAATAACCAGCTTAGTTTCTGGAAAAGCTCATTATCCTTTTTTATTTTATTACTGATATCCTTTTCTATGGATTCTCTAATATCTGCCTGAGTATTTCTCGTTTTATATCTCTTCTTCTCTTTACTTGTTAGATTACGATATTCAAAATATATATTCAAAACTTTTAAATTATCATCATAATTGAGATATTCTTTTTCTTTAAGAACAAAATAACGGTCTTCATCAGATTTATTATTATTTTTGTCTACCTCTGCATTTTTAATTTTGAAATTAACAGTTATATTGTTTTTCTTAAAACTGTAATTGTTGAAATCTTCGCTTGTTTTAATATAATATTGGTCGTAATTAGCCCAATGCAAATGTACCTCTTCACCATTATAGGGAATAGCATATTTGTCTTTGCTGGAATAACGTCGTTTTGATAGGAAATCGCCATTATCATAATAACGTTTGAAGAACGTATAAATATCATTATAAATTTCAGATTCCAGATTTTCACCAATTTTATACTGAGCCATTTTTTCTTTTATACTTATATATTTGGGTGACTGGGTATAATCAAAACCTAAATGACTTGCTTCTTCTTTTACTTTTTCTAATTCTACTTCTAAATCTTCTTTATCTTTGCTCTCAATTTGAGATAATTGTTCTTCTATATAATCAATTAATTCTTTATTAATAAATTCTTCTATTTCATCATGTTTTTGATTCATAATTCTATATATGCCAAAGTCCAGATCAGCATTATCAAACTGAAATAGTTCTTTAAGCAGTTTCTGTAATCTTATTTTATTCTCCATTTAATTCTGCCCCCTAAATTACAATATACATATATAAAATTATATATAAAGTGAAAAATTCCTGCTTTTTATAGCAGGAAAGGGAAATAAACTGATAGGAACTTTAAGGAAAAGATAAATCATTTTATGAAATAGTAGTTTGTTTGAATATCTTTCTATTTCTGATGTAAGATTAATTATTTATTTCGTACCAGGTTTTAATTGATTTTTTATATCCAGTGGGCATATTTATCTCTTCTATTTCTTCTAATGTGAACCATTTTCCTCCATTATGCTCATTACTAATCTGAAACTTATCACTTTTAATTTTAGAGCAAGCATAAGTTATAATTAAAACATGTTTTTTATCAAAAATTGTATATACCCAGGAATCAATAATATCAGTAACTTTTATTTTAATGTTAACCTCTTCCAATATCTCTCTTTCTAGACATTCTTTTGGATCTTCATTCAACTCTAATTTTCCTCCGGGCAACTCCCATTCTTCTCTTTCATTTTTCAAAAGCAGTATTTTATTTTTAAATGATATTATCCCTTTAATTGAGACTGGATATCTATAAGGTTCTCTTTTTGTACTAGTCATTATATCATCCTTAATATTTACCAATATAGTTAGAAACTTTTTTATATAAATGTGGTTATATTGCAGGATAAGTTAGATCTTCTGGTAAATCATTAACAAGTTTAATCTCTACTATTTCTGATTCTGGTAATTCGCCAAGTTCATTTACATGGGCTAAAAAAAGCTGTCCATATGATTTTTCTTCTCCATCTCTATTAACCGAATAAGTACATATCCACTCTAAGTCAAATGTTGTAGCACCAGTCTCTTCAAATAATTCTCTCTTTGCAGTTTCTTCGCTGGTCTCATCCTCTTCTTTATGGCCACCTGGTATTTCCCAGGTTAATCGGTCTTTATGCCTAACAACAATCAGTTTGTCCTGATAAAATGCTGTTATAACAGAAAACTTTATTTGTTCTTCATCTATTTCATTTTTATCATAAAAATTTACTGAAATCATGTGAATTGTGTCCTTTCTAATATAATTGTATAAGTGACTGATTAGATTTATGGATATGGTTAATACATAATGACACTTTTACTACCTATTCATTAAACTTTCCAATATTTCCTTTGACGCATAAATTTCTTGAACAAAAACATCAATTTCTTCATCTTGAGATACATTATATAAAGATTCACGCCCTAGTGAGTCAAGATTACCTTTAATAATATCGCCTACCTCAAGATAATAATTTCCTAATATTTCAATAACAGTATAATCATTATTCTCAGTCAATATAGCTACAAAGCCTTTTCTTGAATTGATTTTTGTTATTTTACCTTTCATAATAGACCTCCACTTTAGTAATTTTTAAATACAGCATCACGCGTGCTTAAGAAATTCATGAACCCTAGTTATAACTTAGCTTAGATCCTTGAATGAGTGCAGTGTAGCGAAAACTAAGCTCACGTTTAAAGTAATTTAGGCACAATTACATTTGATACAGATAAATAATATAAAATAATTAGGAGATTAACATTAATGAATTGCAAGTTTCCACTTACTATTTCTATTTAAATTACCCAAATCCCAGCATTTTTCCAATTTAGTTAATGTAAAAATATGTTTTTTATCCTTTTCATCAAAATATCTCAATTTTATTTTATCAAAATTATAATTATCAATCAGTTCACTTTTTTTAATGGAAAAATGTAAGTCATATTTTTTAATACTTCTTGGTTGAAGAACAAACGAATATGCCCCATCATTCCCATACCAGGTATCATTGACTTTGTTAATTTGAGTCATTTGAGTAATTTGCTTTTCACCTTTAAAAAGTAATATATTCAAATCCCTAATTACATGAACAGCATTTGAAGTGTTTTGCAATTCTACCCACATAGGGATTTCAAAAATTATTTCATTATTACTTCTGAAAAACCCCCATGTTTTATCATTGCGCTCCTTAGAAAAAACTATTTTATAATAAATTTTTACTTTTCCTTGTCTTTTAAGTATTTCAGCAACTATAGTAGTTCCTATACTAGATATAAAACCAATAGCAGCACCAATTAATAAAAGAATAATTTGTTGTTTAATTGTCATCACTCTTTCTTCTAAAAACTTTGCAATCTTCCATTACACTTAATTTCTGTTATTTTTTTGTTCAATTCGTTTTTCTATTTTTTCTAATTTTGCTGGAAGTCTATAAATATAATCCAGAATTGATTCAGTAAATTCCAGCAAAATTGGTACATCTACTTCTGTTATTTCATCTTCATCTGCATGGGCACCTATATTTCTTAATACTCTTAACTTATGTGCCATATCTGCAAACCTTCCTGGTATCTCTCTTTTTTGAGCAAGTTCATCGATTTTATTATACAAATTATTACCGGTTATTTTTCTATCTTTACATATAAATTCTAATGTTCGTCCAATTAATACTGCAAAAGCATTTGGCTCAATATTTCTTACACTTAAAGCTGCCTCATATGATTTTTTTACCTTTTCTGGTAACCCATCTGTAGTCACATTTGAATTTGGGTATAAAATTTTTTTATTATATTCTGGACCTGTCTCAAAATCTAAATCAAAAGTATTCCAACTAGTTTCATATAATATTGGTTTGTGACAAACTGGGCATAATAATATTTGCCATAATTTATGGAAAGCATCTGTATAAGGAGGAGTACCAACTTCAACTGTATCATTATATTCAGTGACAACCTTCATTGGAGCTTTATTACAACAATGTCCACATTCTAATAATTTATTTTTTTCTTTTTCAGCCATAAAGTTATCCCCCTTTGTTTAGATGTAGTATGGCGTCCAGAAATTTTAATAAAACCATATTGGAATCTTTAGTTCCATTTTATCGGGTAGTCATTACCCAAATACTATACACCTTAATTAATTAAAAGAATTGCAAAACTAACTGAATCAAAAAGCTAATAGAAATAATTATAAATCCCCAAAATAATGATTTCTGCTTTCTAATTTCGATTTTTAGCCTAGGCCAATTACTTCTAAATTCATTATTAATATAATTTACCAAAAATTCATTAAGTCGAGAAGCATATATGGGCATCTCATTATTATTCAGTGGTATGTTTGGCAGACTCATGTTTCTGTTCTTTTTTTGTGTATTAATATTTTTTAATTGTAATAAGTAACCATAAGAAACTAGAAAGGATCCTATTAATCCTAAATAATAAGCTATAAAATAAGACATTTTAATAATATCTCTTCGTATTATAAAGTTAGCAATGGAAAGTATTAATAGCAAACTAAGAGTTATACTAATAAACATAATTATAACTTTATTAAATCTATTAATATCTTCCTGAATTTTATCAATTTGATTACGATATTGTGCTGCATCATTCCATTCTAATCCAAGTAATTCTATTAATTTTTTGTTTTTATTAAACCACTTTTTATACTCATCTGATGATTTTTTTATAGCTTCACTTAGATCTGTCATTTTATCTCCTTTCTAAAATACTGGCTTATTCAAGTACCATTATGGCTAACGTCCCGCAGGTTTTTGAAGTTCAAGGGCCTTACATAGCTCTTATGTTAGGCCCTTGGATTTGGGTGAAACGTTAGTGGAGCCAGAAACCTTGCTGTTAAAGGAAGTACCTAATAATCACGTGCAACTAGTGCTAAAATGCTATATGGATAATGATAATCAGATTTATCGACATCAATCCCAATTATTAAGGCTTTATCTTGATTGTATTTTTCCATTTGTTCTGTTGCAATATCTTTGATCATATTATTTCTTTTTTCTCTACTTTTTCTTTTATATGCAAATCCAATAATTAAATCTTTTCGTTCCTCCGGTCCATTAAACAATATAACTGAGTTAAGATGTCCTTCTTTTTTCCACTCTATTTTCACACTCTCTTTTACTTTACTAAACATATCTTCAAATTCAATTTGATCTTCATAGCTAACATTTAATAACATATATGCTGAATCTGTCCAATGAGATATTTTTTTCTGTTCTAGTTTTAATATGATATCGTTCCACCATTTAGTTCTTAATGGTTTAGGCTTTTCAGTTTCTACATTATCATCATTTCTATATAATAAATAGTGTTCTAGTTCTTCGGTTTTTGATAACCCGTAAAAATTTAACTCTTTTTCTTCAAACTCACTACTTCCAATATTAAACCCAGTTTTTAAATAAAAAGCCAGTAAATCTATTTCATCAGCAAAATAATTAGCGTTTCTTTCAAACTGATCTCTTCTAATAAAATAATGAAGTTTTTCTATAGAAGTTTCTAATAAATCAAATATTAGTTCCAAATCTGTTAAAGACATGTTAGGTGACAGATCTTCTTTATTTTCAATAAAACCACCTTTATATAATTCAGGCATATTAGTTGCTAACGGACCAAATAATTCTAGTGTAACACCTAATGTTAAAATATTATTTGTATTTGATAAATCAACAGAATAGGTTTCTCCATTAATATTAGAAAATTCGTGTATTCCTGAATTATTTTCTAAAAACTTAGCAAACCTTCTTGCTTGAATTGAAGGATCAACTAGTAATTTTTCTATCTCATTTTTTAATCTTTTTGGTGCTCCTCTTCTTGCTGAATCTGTGATTTTTCCTGCTTTAGCTTCAATAACAATTGCATAATTTTCAATAATAACTAACAAATCATTTTCAAAATCCTTATCCGTTTCTTCATGATGCCAAATACTACCTTTATATATTTTTGCTTCTGGAAAAGTTTCATTAAAAAGCTTTTCTACTGTGTCTTCTAAGTATTTTCCTCTATATTTCTCATATTTTTCTTTTAATTTCAAATCTTTCTCAAAAACCTTTTCCATTAGTCTCATATTACTATGATAAAACAATCCTGGTATAGGCCAGAAATATAAGTTTTCTTCTAATTTAATTAAAGGTTTTTCCCATATAGGATTTCCCAAAAATAAATATTCATATGGATAATCAACTAATTCTCCTTTTTCAAAAGACCAAATATTTAAGACTTTTTTTATAACTTTTTCTTCAATATCTTTAGGATAAGCTTCAATAAAATCAGAAACACTTAATTTATATATTTCTTCTATAAATAAATCTGTATGTAATATTAAGGCATTAGTGAAATCTTCTTTACTATTAAATTTATTGCTTAATTGTATTAAATCTTTCTTAGTTGTTTCTATATCGGGGTATGCAGAAATATAATTATCTATTACTTCTTCTACATTTTTTGAATTATAAATTCTACTTGATTTTTTAGTATGTTTTGTAGTTCTTTCTTCTATTTTTTTAATGATATTTATGTTCATAACTATTAATCCTAATATACTATATCCATAAGATTCTTCTACATCGTTATCAATATTTATAAATAAGCCCTTGAGAACTTTTATGATTTGGTCAGGGTAAGCCCAATTTCTTACAGCCATTGTAGATGATCTAATTGTCTCCATTATGAATAATTGTTTTTTTTCTTCTTCATCTTTAGAATTAATACTGTTCAATCTACATAAAGCAAAGGATTCAGATATACTTATTAAAAGATTACTTACTTTCTCAACATCAGGAGGTAAAATTGGACGCCAGTCAATATCATTATTTATTTCTTTTTTTAAAGCTAATGCTTGGAGTAATTCAACTTGAAATTGTTTTAATCTATTATCATTGAACTCATTAATTACATCCCCATAAGGTTGAGTTAAACAATAAAGTGAAAACCATCCAACTAAATTTTCAATACTAAATGGTTTTATAAGTGTTAAAGTCTGTTCTACTGACTGTTTTAATTCATTCTCTGCTTTTTGGCTTATTTCCTCCAGTAATTTATTTATTTCTTCACTAGATAAATCTTTAAAAGGAGAGGTATATTCAATAAATTGTAATCCTAAGTCTTTATCTTTATCTATCATTTTTTCACCTCAGTTTTTTTATTAGGTATTTTGTCTTACGTAATATTACCGACCTAAGAATCAGTCAATAACTATAAATATTTTATTATATTTACTTAAAATAATTAAAAATGTATATCAAATTACATATACTTCATTTAATTATGTACTTTTTTATAATATTATAATACTCTAAAAAAGTACCATTTCCTGCATAAAAAGAAAAAAACCGCATTTCTGCGGTCTCTATCACTAAAACTTCTTGTTATATCCTAATTTCAATTTACCATCTTCCCATTTAACATCCAGTCCCTCTTCTTTCTTCACTTTCCCCTTAATGTGATATGAAAGTTTCTTTTTATCCTGATTACTTACTTTATAGCCAGCCTCTTCAAGTTCTTTTAATACCTGGTCGATAATATCGTTAATAGTATTGATATATTTATTATCCGGCAATTTCAATAAAACCCCATCAATAATATCATCAACCTCTGCCAGGATAACTGCTCCTTTTCGTAAATAAGGATCAGTACCAGGGAAAAAGTGTTTAAGAAAGAAAAATAAGAGTGATAATGCTGGTATTGAAGCTAATACAACATTACTAATTATATTCCAATTAATATCCATCATCTCACCTCTTTTCTATTTAATTTTTTTATAATACTCACCTACTCCATCAGATATCGCAGCTGCAATATCATTTCTATATCTATCGGCAGTTAATAACTTCCTTTCTTCAGCATTAGTTATAAATCCACATTCAATCAATACAGCTGGCATTGAGGTATATTTCAAAACAAAAAGATCAGGTCTAGTCTTAATCCCACGATCAGTCCTATTTAATTTATCAATTAAAGTATTCTGAATTTCTTTAGCCAGTATCTTTCCTTTATCACTACCAGGATAATATAATGTTTCTATGCCATTAGCTTTATTAGAAATGGCAGCATTACAATGGATAGAGATAAAAATATCTGCTTTTACATTGTTAGCTATTTTAACTCTATCTCCTAAAGAAAGATATCTATCATCAGATCTGGTCATCTTCACTTTAAATCCGAGATTTTTAAGTAAAATAAATAACCTGGCAGTAATTCTTAGATTTAAATTTTTTTCATTAATGCCATCTGCTGTTGCTCCCGGGTCCCGGCCACCATGGCCAGGGTCTAAAACAATGATTTTATTTTTCACTATTTACCCACCACCCAATCATTTGTTCTTACTACCATTTTATAGTACTGTTTCTAACTATTTCAATGAGGTTGATTTACAATATATCTGTTAATAAGCTGTTAGTAAATTGTTAATAAATAGAAATTTATTATTTTGTTCTATTTATGCGTAAAAAAATATTTTTTATTGTATAGTTATCCACAGGGTTCAAATATTAGTTTTTTGCTAAAGCTTTTTTACAAAAAAGCTTTGCTTTATATAGCTCTTTTGACAAAAAAATAACCGGACTAAGCCGGCTTAGAAATCACTATGTTCTTTCATACTATGAAAAGATGAATCTCCAATAATAATGTGATCAAGTAGTTCTATACCCAATATATCACCAGCTTTTTCCACCTTCTTAGTAATATTAATATCATCTCTACTTGGATCTGGAATTCCGGAGGGATGATTATGTGCAATTAGGATTGCTGCAGCATTTGAAAGTATCGCAGTCTTAAATATCTCCCTGGGATGACTCAAGGATGATGTCAAGGTACCAATACTCACTGTATTGATAGAATTAAGTTGATTCTTAATATCTAGACAGATAACTATAAACATCTCACGGTCAACATCTCCTATGTATTTCCTTACAACCCTGGCTGCATCTGCCGGTGATGTAAGCCTGTCTACACCATAATCTAATTCTGCTTCTTTAACTAACTTAATACTAACTTTCTTCATCAAAAATCAGCTCCTTTAAATTTTGCCAAAAGGAAGACTGACAGCGTTAGCCCTGTCAAATGTCTTAGGGGTAGTTAAAAGAAAAACAAACAATAATATAATAAGTAATACTAGAATTTTCTTTTCTACTATCCCCTTGGACTTTATCTTTTAGATGAAGTTAACAGCAGGAGGAACGGCCGGTCTGGAGGGAATGCTGTTTAGTGAATCTTAAAGGAAAAGTGCTGTTTTTAACATTTGACAGGGCGTAGAGTGGACAATTCCTACAGAAAACGGGCTTCGCCTGTTCTTTTAAATAAAGGAATTGGCTACTCAGTTGGCAGTATAATAGAAAGAACGGGAAAAGGAGCTCGAATAATCTTTGTTATCAACCAAAGTCAATAATGCTACTTAGATTATCAGCAAAATCAATTTATATAGATAATACTGTTTCACCTTCAATTAAAGACCAAAAAAAGTTAATTTATATTTTAAAATTAATCAGATTCTGGAAAGGTTAATTCTTAACATCTACTAAATGTTAAACCCATTGACTTCAACAGTCTTACAAAAATAAAAAAGCCACTAAGTAATCATAATTATATGATTACTTAGAGGTATTATAGTATTCTATATAGAGAATTAAAATCTAGTTGTGAATTGCAATATCTGTGTGGAGCTTAATGTTGTTATGCCAAAAGTTATATTCATTTAATTTCTGATTTGCTTCATTATAGACTGGTTTTGTACCTGTTGGGTCTTTTACTGTAACCACTAAACAAAACTCTTGGCTTGGATTTGTTCCCTCTATTTGTGATTTTTTTTCAATATGTTCTCTAAAAAGACTTCTTAGATATAAATACCATCTTCTATCTTTGCTTAAATACTTAACCTGGTTAGAATCTGTCATCTCCGATAAATTAATCGCATACTTCTTAACTGGATAAAATTTATCACCATATTTAATAAGAAGTCTTTCTTTTAAAGCAAAATCATCATTGCTTTTTCTCATTTTTCTTTTACTATAACATCTTTCTAACAATAAATTTTGTGACCCATCTCTTCCTACAGGATTAAGAATATTTCTTTTTGCTGTATCCCTATCTTTCTTTTTATCATAAGTTCCCATTTTTATATCAATATTTGACTGACAATATTCTGCCCTTTGAGAAGAATCTAATATCGGGTTATAAACTAAAGTTACAATTACTTGTCCAGTATAATAATCCCCATCCACAAGGCAATCAGGCATTGGAAAGTCCATTATATCTATGTATTCACCTCTTGAAATCTCATCTCTTAAAATCAAAGTCACTTCACTTGGTGAATTATAAAGAATTTCTCTTGTTGATTGTGGCTTTCCAAACCCTAATTGATTTGCCCTTTCAGTACTGGGAACTGTTAAGTTTTCTGAATAACTGGATGAATGTATCATCAAAGCTTTTAGTAACAATGGATCAAATTCTTCTTCCATTTCTTGATATAACCCAGCAGCAAGAGCAGCAACACGAGGAGTAGAATAACTAGTTCCTACAGATTGTTTGATTGCACCATCTATACCGAATGACTTCACGCCTGTTGTTTGCAGTTTTCCTTCTTCATTAACTCCAGCATTACCACCATAATGAACAACTTCAGGTTTAATGATATAAGATGGCCCTCTACCAATTCGAGTAAAAGGAGAAGGGTTATCTACTTCGGCAAGGTCTAATAATGCCTTCTTATGCGCAATTGAACCAACTACTATTGATCTAACGCTATCAGCTCCATGATGTATTTTACCTTTTGGACGACCATTTATAAAATTTTTACAGTTACCAGCAGATTTACATATCAATACATCATACCTATCCTGCAAATCATCTAAAGCTATAGCGAAATCTGAAAAACTATATTCATCTACAGGTCTTTTTATACTTATAGATAAGTTCCATATTTTAACTTCTTCATGATGGGCATGTATTGCTTCTTGTATGTTTCGAATCAGTTCATCCTCATCAATACCTTCTTTGTCAGTGTCTGGGAAAACGCAAGCATCTAATATCTTTACGCCTTCTATCCCAACCCATTCTTCACCTTCAAGTTTATCTCCATATAAAACAACACCAGATACAAATGTTCCATGATTTTTTTTCATATATGGTTCAGGGTATGCCGTATAACTTTCTTCTGTAAGCCATGGTTTCAAATGTGGGATATCAGTAATTCCATTATCCAATATTCCTACAGTTGTGTACTTCTCCCCTGTTTTCGGAGTTGAAATATCAATCGTTGCTTCCTCTTCTTCCATATCTAGAGTGACTATATATTTGGGCATTGGTTCAATAGAAAAAACTGCTTCGAATGCTTCATTTGTATTTATAACTTCGAAAGTATCAAGACTTACAGATTGAATATTGTAAATAATATGATTATCTGTATAATTGGTTTTCCTTACTTTAAGACCCATATTTTTCATGGACTTTTCAAAATAGTTTCTAATAGCATTGTTTTGTTCATAATTTTGAAAATTAACTAACTTTACCTTATAATCGATTAGCTCTTCAGTTTCAACTTTCTCAATTAAAGGTTTAAATTCCTCAATCCTATCAATACTAGATAGTGCGTGGGCGTACCTTTGTGTATTACTAAGTTTTTCAATGATTTTTTCAGTTTCCTTTAAATCATCCAATTTAATTATTAATTCGTCCTCTTCAGCAAGACCTAATATATTATTATCATCTGCTCCAATCCTAAAAAGATTAGTTACTTCACGTCTATGAGTCTTAGCTGAAGCATCATCAATTATTTTTGTTTTAAAAATAACCGGTATTATTGATTCCGCTTTCTCCTTTCTAATTACTTTTTCTTTGAATTCTTTAAACGTACTGACCAATTCTCTTGATTTATTGACTAATTCTTCTCCTGTCAAAACAAACCCCGGAAGATCACTACTGCCTCCTCCCTCTACCCTCTGATTATCTACTTCTCTTTTTGCAAAAAATTTAATTGGTAATCTTTCATCTACCATTATATAAACCACCCTCCATAATTATTCTGGTAACTTTGATACTTCCCTTACTTTCCTCATGGAGTAATCAAAATTCTCATTAGTTTCTTTTTGAGTTACCCCATACTGTAACAAGAATTTTATAAAGTCATTATCGCTAATAATTTTATGATTTTTATATAAATATAGTTCATGTAAAAAGTTCCAGTTATGTGCTGTTTCCCTATTATTAATAATGGCTTTTTTCATTGCATTATTTACTACTGTTTTTATATCAGCATGACTAATTCCTTCAAATGCTAATGCAACTAATTCTAACTTTTTCTCGTTTTCTATCACATTACTTTTTGAATTTTTTATTAAGGATTTTAATAGTAGATTAATCTCATTTTTGTCAGGTTTCTCTAAAGTAATAATTTTTGAAAATCTTCTCCAGACAGCAGGATCCAATAGTTCATGGTGATTAGTCGCTGCGATGAGTATACTGTTTTGACTAAAGTCGTCTATATTTTGCAATAAGCTATTAACCACCCTCTTAAGTTCGCCCAATTCATGCTTATCATCACGGACCTTTGCTACTACATCAAATTCATCTAAAAAAAGAATACAATCTCTTTTAGATGCATATTCAAATATTCTTCTTATATTTTTAGCTGTGCTTCCTAATAAAGAAGAGACTAGTCCATCAAGCCTTACAGTTACAAGAGGAAGTCCTGTCTTATATGCAATATATTTAGCTGCTGTTGTTTTGCCACAACCCGGAGGTCCATATAAAAGTAGAGAACTAATCATTTCTATTCCCGCTTTAAGTATTTCATCCCTATGATCATAACTATTAATAAACTCTTCAATTTCGTCTTCAATAAATGGTTTTAAGATAGGTTTCTCGAAGTTTTTATCTGCCAAAAAAATATCTACCATATCCATACGACTTTCTGTATCAACAGGTTTAGTAGAAAACTCATCTAAGGATACCATCCTTGTTCGTTTATTTGTTAGAAGAGATTTTATTTTTTTTGATAAAGAAGCATCTCCGGTTTTTTCAAGATTGTCTGCTAAGACCTTTGAATAATTATATACTTTCTCTTTATCACCTTTTATACCGCCTTCAATTATTTTAATTATTTCTGTGTACATTTTTTGATTACCCCCTTAGATATTATTAATTTTATCACGATTTTGTTATTTTTGTCAACGTTTTTGTTATTATTTTATTATATTTGTTATATTATCACCTTAAATCGTTAGATATTATTATCAAGTGCATTTTTATATTACTCAACAATATGGGAGTGTTTCGTTATTTAGTTGCATTAAACATTATATATAAAAATATTAATCATACATAATTGTTCTTTCTATGACATTCTTTTTGTTTCTTATTTCTTAGGCATAAGAAATAGAAAGGGAGCCCCCTGGGGGCAGATGGGCTGGTTGGGCGGGGGTTACTTAGGTAGCTAATCCCGGCCATACAGGAGATCATCTTAAAGCTGGCTCACCAATGAGGATGTGTAAGACAGTGCTCTTTTGTCTGGAACCTGAAGACTGAGACAGCTTTATTCCTAAAATTATGATGATAATATATTAGTTTGACTAAGTAATAATACTACTACTTTGCCGGGAATGGCTGCCGTGCTCTTGATGTGCGCATGGAATGTAGACTTGAATAGTCTTTTTTGAATAGATCATATATTAAGTAAGTGATTAAAGTGAGAAAACTAAGGTGAAACCAGATGCCTTCATATATAGCCTTCATAAATTATCTGGTTTGACCTGATGGACTACCCTGGTAATATCGGAATAAAGATAGGCCTACATAATTAAGACTTACTGGTACTGCGCTTTTTGCAGTTCGAGTAAGACTAGTCGCGTTAAGAACTTGATATTTATGACCAGAATTATAAACAGTATGAAAGTATTTGCCCTGGTGGCTAATAGTAAATGCTCAGGTCGGTGGTTAATTTTACCGGCGGCCGGTTATCTGTCTGCTGAGGTCAGTGGATGGTTTTTTCCCACTGGGCGGTAAATAGTATTTAGCGCAGAACCCCTGGGGGTGGTACCCGTAAGGCCTTACTCCGGGAGGAAGGATTGGAGGGTACTGCAAGAGGGGGATAAAATCAGATTACGATAGAGACTGTTGGAAGGCTGTCAGCGGGGAGCACGTTAGTGCAGCGGACAGAATTCCAACCCCTCGAACAATTATAATACCAGTCCTTATTCCCGGAGCGGTGTGGGAACACATCTAAAACTGATGCGTCATTTTAGATGGTCCCAAGGGTTGTCTACCAAGTTCCCTTCCCCCATTTTCAATGCAACCTTATTTGGTCGCCTTGTCTGTGCCGGCCTGTCTCGAAAGAGGATTGTTGGGATAGGGTTTTGGGGGAAGGGATATGGGAGAAAACGCGGCACAGTGTAGGGAATAAGGACGGACATGGGAGCAAACTGGCTTGCTGGAGGATTTACTGGGGGTCATATTTAGGCAAAATTATAAGGCAGCCAGTTAGTCCGGAAGGAAGGCTCTACCTTATTAAAGTATAAATGTATTTCGATATTAATCAAAAATAAGACTTTTTATATGAGTTTTTTACCTTACCAAAAAAGAAGACTCGTTAATATGAAGAATTTGGGATTGATGTGACTATTTACTGACTACTCTTATGAATTGTTATAGAATACTGTGAATGAAATTAATTGGGGGAAAACTATTGGTTAAGCATGGAATTAATACTGTTAAAGATAAAATATGTGAGAAATAATAAATCTAATATCTTTATTTGTATTGCTTTTAGCAGTTTCCAGATTTCCTAATTACCAGAAAGTGGTAGAATATGTTTACTACATATCTTCCCACTTTCTGTTGGGGTGTTTAATTTCTAATAAAATTTATATTTGCCTAGACACCAGAATAAGCTGAGAACCCACCATCTACGGAGATAACTGTACCATTGACAAAGCCTGAACCCTTTTCACTGACTAACCATAGTAATGTTCCCACAAGTTCCTCGGGTTCTCCAAATCTCCCCATTGGTGTCTGATTCAATATTTTCTCTGCCCGCTCAGTATATGAACCATCCTCACTTGTTAATAAAGTACGGTTCTGTTCTGTCAAGAAAAATCCTGGTGCTAGAGCATTGACTCTAATACCTACCTTAGACATATGCACTGCTAACCACTGGGTAAAATTGCTTACAGCTGCTTTGGCACCACTATATGCTGGTATTTTCGTTAATGGAGTAAAGGCATTCATTGAAGAAATATTAATGACTGTAACGCCTTCCCTTTTGACCATATCTTTCGCAAATACCTGTGTAGGTAAAAGTGTTCCAATAAAATTCAGATTAAATACAAACTGTACTCCTTCTGGGTCAAGATCAAAGAAGGTAGTTATCTCTTCCTTAGATTCTTCCAGGTCTTCAAGAAATAGATATTCTTTTGTAGTGGTTCCCTTTGGATTATTACCACCAGCACCATTTAGTAAAATGTCACAGGGACCAAGTTTTTCATTAACAACTTTTCTAGCATCTCTTAAGCTTTCCACTTTTAACACATTTGCTTCTACACCAATAGCAATACCTCCTGCCTCGTTTATGACATCTGCAACCTTATCTGCCTGCTCTTCTCTAAGATCTAATATTGCTATTTTAGCACCACAATTAGCCAGGGCTTTAGCAAACATACTACCCAGTACTCCACCACCACCAGTCACAACTACTACTTTATCCTTTAAATCAATTTCAAAAGGCACATTCATTATTTATCACTCTCCTCTTTATGGTTTTAATAATTTATCACAATTTCTACTATTTTTATATTCTATAAGTTTAAACTACATAAGCAAATTATAAATGGTTCCTCAAATCTAATATAATATCCTGTAATAATATCAATTAGTTACTCTTTTCCAGTGCTTCCCAGAGACCATTTATATAGGTTGCCCCCAGGGCCCTGTCAAAAAGACCATATCCAGGACGTCCTGTTTCTCCCCAGATCATTCTTCCATGGTCTGGGCGTATATAGCCAAGAAATCCATTATCATGATAGGCCTTTAATATTTTATATATATCTAATGAACCGGCAGAACTTAAGTGAGCTGCTTCCTCAAAGCTTTTCTCACCGGTTATCTTAATATTTCTTATATGAGCAAAGTGTATTTTACCTTTTCCTGCAAAATAATTTATTAATTCAGGGAGATCATTATCTGGATTTACCCCAAGTGATCCGGTACAGAGTGCTAATCCATTATTAGGACTGTCAATAAGATTAATAAATCTTTGTAAATTTTCTTTATTAGTTATAATCCTGGGTAAACCAAAAATAGACCAGGGTGGATCATCAGGATGTATTGCCATCTTAATATCAGCAAGTTCAGCTGCTGGAATAATCTGCTCTAAAAAATATTTTAAATTTGACCATAGATCTTCTTCACAAATATCCTGGTATTTTTCCAATAGTTCCCTCAGTCCATTATTTTCATAACTCGTATCCCAGCCAGGCAGATCCATTTCACCTATAAGAGGATCCATCTTTTGAACAGTATTTTCTTCATATATTAAAGCATTAGATCCATCTGGGAGTTGGTAATTCAATTCCGATCTGGTCCAATCAAAGACTGGCATAAAGTTATAACAGACTACTTTAATACCTGTCTTACCTAAATTATTGAGTGTTTCTTTGTAATTCTTAATATATTTGTCTCTAGTATTCAGTCCAAGTTTAATATCTTCATGTACAGGTACACTTTCAATAACCTCAAAGTCCAGACCTTTTGCTTCAATCTTCTGTTTCAACTCATTAATTTTTTCTAGAGGCCAGACATCCCCTACAGGTATATCATAAATTGCAGATACGATACCGCTTATTCCAGGTATCTGACGTACTTCATCCAATGTTACTTTATCGTCATCACCATACCACCTAAAAACCATATTCATTACTTATCACCTCATTAAGTCAATATAATTTATATCAATAGTTAAATAATAAAATTCCATACAATTGCATTCATGGTAAAACAATTATATACCTTGAGATATTATCAGTCATTTTTGGGTATACTATTTAATTCTCTATTTATTACAGTTAGTAGCTCCTTAGGAATGTTAAGCTGCGAAATCTTTGACATAGCATTAATAGTAGATACATCGATCATTGCCTGAAACCTTGGATGTTTTGAAATATCTGCAAAGTACTTCATAAAAACTGCCTTTGCTTCCTCATTTTCATAAATATCTCGTATTATATCAAAAGTTGAATAATAACCTTCTTTTAGTGTTACTTCCTGAACATTGCTTAGATCAAATTTTTCAAACCAGTTAAAGGCATTTTCATCCTCTTCGTTTTTTTCTACAATATAGTTCTGGTCCTTTTCGTCAACAAGATTAAGAATCATCTCATCACTATAAATATTTCCATCTTCGTCATATCCTTCAACTCTTAACAGATTCTCTCCTGGAGATAGTTTGACTCCTTTCACTACTTTAAGGGCTTTATTGTTAGTAAAATGGTCAACAATCTCTTCACCAACAAATAGCTTAATATCATTCAGATTGGATAATATAACTATATCATTTGATTTCTTGTGTCTATTAGCAAATCGCCTCCCAGCAAGGTGAACAAAAGGGGAATTGGACCAATAAGCTTTATATAAATAAAAAGCATCCTTTTTCAACTTTCTATCTATAGTTACCAATCCTTTTATATTCAGGCCCTGTACTCCACCTTCTTCCCTGTTATCACTTCCAAAGTCAAACATATTCCACATATATCCGCCTAAAACAAAAGGCCTTTCTTTTATTGTCTTTATAGCATTCTCATGGAAAAGCAGTTGATATTCTTCTGTGTAGTCCCTAACTGTAGGATTATATGAATGATATTGAGGATTCGTATCAACTCCATATTCAGAAATCAATACCGGTATACCTGGTCTCGCTTTGTGTAATGTGTCAAGTCTCTTAGCAAGATCCTGCATTTCTTTATAATACCAGCCATAGTATAGATTATAACCGAGCAGGTCTGTTATTTGGTTTAGTGGACTTTCATCTCTCACCGAATGAATATTTGCCTGAGCTGTATATCTGCCTGGATCCAGGTCTTTCGCCATCGATTCAAGCTCCTCTACCTTCTCATATATACTTTCATTTTCAACAGCAATGGTAATTTCATTCTGAACTCCCCAGCAGTAAATAGAACTATGATTATAGGCCTGTTTAATCAATCTCTCTAACTGGTCTTTTGCGTTTTGATTATTTTCATCAACTGTAGATGGTACACTTATAAAAGGAATCTCTGCCCAGACAAGTAGACCCTCACGATCACAGAGAGTGTAAAAATAATCATCATGCTGATAATGAGCAAGTCTTACACTATTTGCTCCTATCTCTTTTATCAGAGACATATCCAACTCCATATGTTCTCTGCTCAGGGCATTACCCACCCCGGCAAAATCCTGATGACGGCTTACCCCTTTTAATTTTATATGTTTTCCGTTCAGAAATAACCCTTCATCTGGAGTAATTTGAATATCTCTAAATCCGATTTCAATACTTCTTGAATCACATATTTCTCTATCAATTAATATATCTGCCTTCAATATATATAAGTAAGGGTTCTCTACTCCCTGCCAGAGAGTAAGTTCTGAGATTTTCTCACTTATATTAAATTCAAACTTATCGCACACTTCTATACTGATACTTTTAGCAAATATTTTATTATTCTCTTGATTATATAAATCTAGCTTCAACTTTCCTTTACTCACAGAACTAAACTCATTAATTATTCTACCTTTTATGTTTAGTTCAAATGTTTTCTTATCAAGGTGTCTTTGTGTCAAATACACTCCATCTCTTCCATTATCTAGCAAGTCAAAATGAAGGGCATCGCCAAATATAAGCTTCACATCACGATATAATCCACCATAGAATGTAAAATCAGCCATTAGCGGATATACATCTTCATGCTGACTGTTATCTACCAATATAGAGATAAGATTATCTCCTTCTTTTAGGAAAGGTGTTAATGAGACTCTATACATTGCATAGCCACATTTACTACTACCTGCTACTTTCCCGTTTATATAAACTTCTGATACATTCCCGGCAGCTCCTATTTCCAGGAAAATATATTTCTTTAGATCCTCACTGTCAAGATTTAAATTTCTTTGATACCAGCATTCCCCTTTAAATAGTCCTTCGCCATTTCCCTGTCCATCTTCTGCATTCCAGGAGTGAGGTAAAGTAATAGATTCTCCTCCTGTGATTTCTTCGTCTCTATACTTCGATTTATTCTCTTTTGAAAAGACCCAATCATTATTAAAATTAATTATTTTCAATTTAAATCACCTCAATTTCTATTAACTATATTAAACAGTTTCCTGCTTCGAAATACCACTATTGGATAATTCAATTGCAGCAGGAATCTTGCACTGGACTGCCATTATTTAAATAGTATTAGTATGATCTACGTAATCTCTATATTATCTACACAGTTTTTACATGTATACCACAGACACCATGGGCAGGTATACTTAATGATACTCTAATATTGTTATTATCTAAAATCTCAAAATCATAGTTCTCTACTCTCATTTCTGAAACCTGATGGAGTTTTTCGAGCTGATCTGCATTCAGATATTCTGGTTTTCCCATCTCAATCCATGCTTCTTTAGGGTTTGTATGGTTCTCATCAATTCTTTTTAAACAAATTTCCTTTACCCCTTCTATATTTTTAATAATGATTGCTATACTTTCGTCTTTAATTTTTTCATCAAAAACATTGTGGTTATAGACGATTATTTTTAAACCATCATTTACTCTGGTAGCCAGTATTTCAACAGTATCTTTTTTACTGGCATTATTGTCTACTGATAATCGCTCATAGCCTAATTCATGGTAAAGCTCAAATAATCTGTAAGTTGGTTTTGCTATACCGTTATATGATAGAAGTCCAAATCCTCCATGAAATACCCCTGGAATCTGAGATTTCTCCTCAAATATATCCGAAAAAGTCCAGAAAGCATAGCCTTCAACAAGGCCATCATTATCTGCTAATGTTTTTGCCACCAGAGCTGCAGCATAGCTTTCATCATGCTGATCTTCTTCTAGAGTTGCAGATGTATTCCATTCTGTGTAAATTAAGGGATAACCACCTGCTTCCTGTCTTGCCTTTTTGGTCATTCTTTTTAGTATGCCTCTATCATATTTTCTTTTCATATTTCCCATTTTTTTAAAAATAACTTCTAACTCCAGATCAGAATTTTTCCAGAGAGGGTCATCTGAAGGATATTGATGAGTAGAAATAAAATCAAGGGGTAGCTTATTTTGCTCACAATAATCTATCATATCTGGAATCCAGGCATTTATAGAAGTAGCTGGTCCTCCTACTCTAAGCTTTTCATCAACACTCTTAATTGTCTGCGCCGTATGCTCATATAGCTTAAAATAATCTTCTTGTGTACCATCAAAAAAGAAAAATAGATTGGGCTCATTCCATACTTCAAAATACCATGAACGTACCTCATCTATCCCATATCTCTCAACTAAATGCTCAGTAAAGGCCTCTATAAGACGATTCCACTCTGAATAATCCCCAGGAGGTGTAATATTGCCTTTATAATGAAAACATGTCTTGTCTCCTGAAGCCAGACACGAGGGCATAAAACCAATCTCCACATAGGGTTTCATACCTATACTAAGTAAGTAATCGAAAATATTATCTATATTAGCAAAATTGTAAACTATGCCTAAAGACTTTCCTTGATGGGTTTTTTTTCTCTACACAGACACACATATCATCATTAAAAATCCCATGAAATCTTACATATCTGAAGCCCAACTCATCATGTGCCCTCGTCAATTGTCTTCTATAATCTGCTCGTAAAGCAGTATATGCATGACTACTGCCAACACAAAGTTCCCAGTAATGTTCAAATCTACTACCATTTTCCTTATTATTTATTATAAATTCCATAATGGTCTTTACTCCACTCTAGTATAGAATAAAACAGAACAGTATTTTCCTGTTCTGTTTTATCATACTTGTATTTTAACGCCATTAGAATAGTTGGTTGTATACTTGTCAAATAAATCGAGCGTTAATTAGTAGCTTTCTTCCTGGAACTATTACCAAAACTCAGCATATTTTTAATCGCATTAATCTTAGTTGTGAATACCCAGAAAGACATCATGAATACTCCAAATAAAATGGTACTCCATCCACCACTTCCATAACCAAGTGCACTAAGTCCGTAATTCATAAATTGAATTGTGAAAGCCCCGGCAATAATTCCTATTACTTCGCGACTATATTTACCAAGGAAGAAACCTATATAAACTGGCACAATATAGCTAAACATTATACTGGCAGTTGACAGATTTGATTGTGTGACAATTTTATTTTGAGAAGCAAAAACAACTCCAGCTAAACCAAATAATATTCCTGAAAATATATAAGACATATATACATTTTTTTCTTCATTGATACCAATATTAACAGCTATCTGTTGTCCATTCTTTAGTAATATTGACTGACGTGCTGATACTGTATAGGAAATTACAAAATGATAGATAGCAATAGCAACTGCCAGGACTATAAAAACTACTGGCATTCTCCCAAATATATTTAAGGATCCAATCCCCATAATATCGACACCTTTACCACCGCCAATAATCTTGGTAAGCGATTCATAAAAAAGTGTTAATGCTACACTACATATAATTATTGGCAGTCTTGCAATTGTATAAACAGAAGCTGTAACCATACTTATAATTAGGCCGCATAAAACACTGACAGCCAGCATTATAAGAGGGTCATTCCCAAAGGTCTGTGCTACAAGTACACCAGCAAATCCTGATAAATACATAGTAATTCCACCACTAAAATCCATACGTCCATTACGGAGCTGCGTCGCAATACCTAAGGACACGGTTATAGAAAGTCCTAAATTATTCAAGATTATCCGCCACATGTCAAAACTGCCATAATATCTTATGCCGTTAATTCTAGTTAATATCAGCATAAACAAAAACATTCCTGCAGGCAATGCTATTGTAGCTATGGTGTTTTTTATTGTTTTATTCATATCCATCTCCCCATATCCTTGCCTTTAAGCCATATAGTAATGATTTATTAAATTCAGTAATAAAGCTTTTAGGATTAGACCGCCATATATTAATATATACAGCGGTAATCCTGTCATAGATTTTATTTTGCCATAATGTTTTCTATACTCCAATTTTGTATAGTATTAACTAAGTTTTCATATGTCGCATCTTCATTAAATGCCTTTATTAGATTGCGAATATCTTCATCTGTTAAAAGCGAATGACTTGTGTCAGCGGTATAGAAAATAGCATTTTCTTTAAAAGCATTTAACTCTTTTTCATTTGTTAAAAACACAGTATTTGTGTAAACAGCTTCTGCAACTGCAGGTTTATCAGCAAATCGTGTACCTTCAACTGCATTAGCAATGAGTGCTACTGGATAAATCAAGGCTTCTGGATTGGAACAGGTTTCCATTCCGATGGTACCTTTCTTAAAACCTTCCATATAAGACTCTGAAGTATCAAAGCCAGTTGCATATAGTGTTACGTCATTTACATTAGAAGAGACCATTGTTGGATATACGAAAGTAAGAGCCATTCCAAATATAGCATCAAGATCAGGATATTTATTAAAGTAAGTTGGATCCAAGGGTTCAAAACTTAGCTGAATCGAATCTTGTACGGTAATTTTATCTTTATCATCTGAACTTTTGTTATACTCATCTATGGCAGTACGGAAAGCTTTATCTGCCTCAGCGTGACTGGGAAAATAAATATGGGGGAAGGTAATAAGGCCAATGTTTTTCTGGTTATTTTCAATAACTAACTCTGCTGCCTTTTCACCTATTTTAGCACCATCAAGATAACCATCACTTACTGTTCCCAGATAATGCTCATTATCCTTAATTTTATCATGACTCTGACCCATGGAATTCAGAAAACCGGCTACATAAACGTTTGCAAACTTGGCCTCTCTTAATATACTCTGCATACCGGAATCCATAGTCATAATAATTCCATTGGCTCCTGCAGCAATCAGATTCTGTACTGCTGTAACATTTGCTGCTTCATCGTAATTACTACCCTTGACAAACTTAAAGTTTATTCCTGTGGCTCTAGATATTTGATTATAAGTAGCCCTGATCGCCTCAAAAGCAGTTCCTGAATCATCATATCCAACAATACCAATAGTAAGATCACTTAATTTCCCTTCAGCCGCATAGATATTACTGCTACTGATTCCAGCTGTACTTAATACAAGCCCAAACATAATTAAAGCAATAAATAATTTCTTCATATTTTTTTCCTCCTATTTTTTTATATAAAGCCAAATGGCTTTATTTCAGACTATCTTGGTAATACTCCGCCCTTCTTACGAACAGTAATAACCACAACAACAATGAAAATAATTGATTTTACCAGTGGTACATAAGTTATATCTACACCAGATAAGGTAAGACCATTTGTTAAAAGAATATAAATTGAAGAACCTACCAGTGCTGCAGAAAAACGACTCTTCATACCTCCGCTAAGAGGCATACCTCCCAGGATCAGTGCTATCATAACATTCATATGCATTCCGTTCCCGGTTGCCCTGGATGAACTTCCAGAACGAGCAAGAATAAAAATACTAGCCAGAGCAATACAACTACCCATTATAAGAAAGGCAATATTCCTGTATTTAAAGACATTTACACCAGATTCACCAGCAGAAACTCTATTTGCACCAATTGAGCTGGTATACTTACCAATACGAGTATATTTAAATAGATATGCTACGATAATTGAAACAACAAGCAGGACCAGAACTTGAAACCAGGTTTGCATCCATAAGGAGAAATCATAATCAGTAGTAATCGTATTTGTTTTTAAGGTAATTAAAGCCTGAATACCACTACCAACAAACATCAGAAAAAGAGAAGTAATGATTGAAGGAAGACCTAACCAGTAACTGGCAGCCCCGTTGATCAAACCAAAACACAGAGTCAGAGCTAATGCGGCTAAAAATCCTACAAAAAGTGGATATCCTGCATTAATGATACTTATTACAATTAATGTCGAAACACCTACAGTTGCACCTATACTAACATCTAGTTCACCCAGTGAATATACAAATACTGCACCAAGACAGATTATCGCAAGGGCTGTAGTTTGCTGTATAAGAATACGAATATTGTATGGACTGAATAATCTTCCTTTTGAACTAATGTAGAATATCAAAATAACCAATATCAGTCCCATAAATGGTACAAGAGGTCTCAAAACCTTTTTTATAGAACCTAGATTTTTATTTTCCATAGTCACATCTTCCTCATATCATATATTCGATAAGGTCTGTTTCTTCCAGATCTTTTGAACGTGTTACCATACCACTTACCTCATCGTTTCTCATTATCATTATTTCGTCACACATACCAATTAGTTCAGCTAACTCTTCACTTATCATCAAGATTGATTTGCCTTCTTTTTTCATCTCTGCTATCAGTTGATACATAGACTGTTTTACTCCAACATCAACACCTCTTGTAGGGCAGTCCATTACAAAAACCTCACTACCTTTAGCAATCCACTTGGCAAACGAAACCTTCTGTTTATTCCCACCTGATAAGTCAGATACATATTGCCTACTACTACTGCATTTAATACTAAATCTATCTATCTGTTCCTGGGCCAGTTTCTTTTCTGCCGGAGGGCTCACGAAAAGTGCAGGCCCCGTTAGATCAGGTATAGATGGAAGTATAATATTATGTGTTACTGAAGCATTAAGAATTAATGCCTCTTCATCACTATTTTTTGATATATAGGCAATGCCTTTCTGTATCGCATCATTGCTATCTTTTACTTGCTGACCATTACATTCCACTGTTCCTGAAGTAATTTTTTTCATGCCGAATGCTGCACGCCCTATATCATGCATTCCACTACCTGATAAACCACCTATTCCTATAATTTGCCCTTTATGCAATTTTAGATTAAAATCATTGATTGCGGAAAAAGAAGCATTTTTGAATTCCAGAACAACCTCTTCGGTATGGCTGTGATCATAATCATTACGATAATATGCATCCCCTATGTCTCGACCAACCATCATATATCTAATCTTTTTCGGCTCCATTTCTTCCTTAGTTAGACTGCCAATAATATCACCATCACGTAAAACTGTGATGACATTACATATTTCCAATATTTCATCAAGATCGTGTGAGATAAAAATTACTGCTTTACCTTCATCAGCCAGTTTGTGCACAATATTATATAAAAATTCACGCCCGGAATGTGACAGGGCAGTAGTTGTTTCATCAACAATAAATATCTGGGTATCTTCTTTAAGAGTTCTTATAATCTCAATCAACTTACGGTCTTCAATGCTGTATAAGTCTATTGGATCTGAGGCATTAATGTGCCCTATTTCAAATCTCTTCAAAAGTGCATTCCCGGCATTTTCCATCTTTTTTTTAGAAAATATTCCACATTTAGTAAATCTTTCTTCCTGACCAGCAAAAAGATTCTCAGCAACAGAAACCCCGGAAACTGTATTCATCTCCTGAAGTATCATACTTATTCCCCTTCGCTGGGCCTCAATCATTGATGATGGTTCCCACTTCTTTCCTAGAAAATACATTTCACCACTGTCTGCTTTCTGCATACCTGCAATAATTGAGGTCAATGTAGATTTACCCGAACCATTTTCACCTACTAGCCCTCGTATCTCACCCCTGTTAACCTCTATTCCAACATTCTTTAGGGCAACAGTAGGGCCGAAGGATTTACTCATGTTTTTAACTTCTAAAATCTTCTGATGAGAATAACCCATATCCATAATAACCACCACTTTCTACGATAAGAGTATTAAGAATACCATCCTATTTTCTAGCTAATAAATTTAACTATACTATCTTTGTTATCTCCTGGTTTCCCATAAATCACACCAGACATTTTCGTTAAAGTGAGTCCCTTTAAATTCAGACTCTCCCATAATCTTCTCTATGGTCTGCCGGATAATTTCTCTTGTATCCTTATAGGCATTTATATAAGTCTTCACCATAGGAACATCTGTAAGATGAGTAGTAAAATTAAGTGATACAAATATAGTTGGCAACTCATATACAAACCACGGTATATCTGTAGACATTGGACATTTCCATCTTATACGATAGTTATTTTCAGCTGCATATCCAACGACATCAGCAAAGATAAAAGCCGCATCAAATTTTTCTGCCAGGTCTTCAGTTTTACCTTTTTCTCTGGTCATACCATCATTTAAAGTAACCTCAAATCCTACCCTTTCAAGTTCTTCTTTAATTATCTTTTCCACACTGGTATCAGGACCCCCTGCAAAACCACCGTCTCCAAATAGGGTATGGAGTCTTATTTTCTTATGAGTTTCCGGCTTTATTGGCAGTTGATTCTGGGTATCTTTAATCAAAGAAATACCTAAATCTGCAGCCTCTGCTGCCATCTCCAGGTGTTCCTGACAACCAACAACTTCCAGTCTTTCTTTCGAAGGCAACAATCTGCCTTCCTTTTGCTTAATGTGTAGCTTTAATGAAGCTTTAAATCCTAAAATCCTAAGTAAGGCATCATGTAGACGTTCCTCTGTTATTATACCATTTTTATATCCATCTATCATAAAGTAAAAATCTTCATCAAAGTCATTAAAGAATAAAAACATATCACATCCAGCAGCAATTGTTCCTGGCACATAATCCTTCCGCTTCATAGCGGCAGCCAGACCAACCATATGTGATGCATCTGTAACAACTAATCCATTAAAGCCTAACTTTTCTCTTAATAGAACATTTATTAGCTCTTCAGATAGGGTTGCTGGTAATATGTCTTCGTATTTCAAATCAGGATTCAGTTTATATTGATATTCTGGTAGTGCTATATGACCAGCCATTATAGTCATAAGGCCCTGATCAATTAAGTGTTTGTAGACTTTTCCATAACTTGCGTCCCATTCCTCACAACTTAATTCATTTACACCAAGAACTAAGTGCTGGTCACGTTCCTCATATCCATCCCCTGGAAAGTGTTTTGCACAGGCTGCCATATTGCTTTCCCTTAACCCTTCAATATAAGCACTGGCGTATCTTATTACATCATCAGCATTTGTACCATATGCCCTGGTATTAATGATTGTATTTCTCCAGTTCAACAGTATATCGGAACAGGGATCAAAATTCCAGTTACATCCTACTGCAGTAGCTTCCCGGCCGCTTACAAGTCCAGCATTGTAAGCTAATTTTTCATTCCCTGAGGCTTCACACTGCGCAGCTGAGGCAATATATGTCCCATCAGTACAGGTGCCATCACCACCATTGTCACAATTAGCTGCTACCAATAAAGGTATTTTACTTGTCTCCTGTAGTTCCTTAATGAAGTCATAAACCTCAGCAGATGTTTTATTATTATACCTTACTCCACCAATATGGTATTTTTCAATAATCTCCTTATTGGCAGGATTATCAAGGGCATGAAAACGATTTACGAATAATTGTCCAATTTTCTCTTCCAGTGTCATCTTATCTATTGTTTCATTAACCCATTCTATATCATCATCACTTAGGTAAAATGGTTTTTCTCTTAAATCTACCATCCTATATCCTCACTTTCTTCGTTTAAGTATAACTCAAATTCCTCAATAAGCTTATTCTGATACTCTCCCTGATAATTTAATTCAAAAAAGAGTAAAAGATATTTTTCGTTTAATCTACTCCAGGATTGGTTTTCCTTTTGAGGTATAATGGGATAAAACATTACATCATTAGACCTTGCGGCAGCGATATCCCCGGGTGCATCGCCGATCATTAAAATATGGTTTTCTTTATAACCAATTTTTTTCAGACGAGAAATATTATAGGCTTTTGACCCCGATTCCTGTCCCAGTATTTCTTTAACATATGAGAAAAGTCCATAATAATGCCATTCATCAAGAAGAGCCTCATAATTAGCCGAAGATACAACTACAACATCTGCTTTTATGGAGATATGCTCCAGGGTATTTTTAACCTCGGCAAAAACCTTCTTGTCTGCTTTCCCTAATTTAGAGATTCTCTCATTAACTTCCTGACTCCATTGTAAAGCCAGGCACAGGTCTCTACTTTCTTCTTTTATCTCAATTTCTTTTAATAAAGAATCATTTGACAGCTCTGAAGCATTTTTAGTCCAATCTTTTAAGCCAATTATATCTGGAACATCAAAACCTTTATCAGCAAGTACTTCAAAAGTCCTGATAAGTCCTTTAAAGCGGTTAATTCCACGAGTATTAGAATAAAGATTAACCCAATTCCAGGTTTTTAAGAATTCCTTTTCTATATTGTAGAGATTCCAAGTTTCTACAGTTTGCGGTCCAAAACACCTTTTGTGTTTCTCTGTCATAGTATCGATTGCAGAACCATCAGAGTCTATACAAACCAAAAAATCTTTTTCTTTTTTATAAGTATTTAGACTTGCTTTCATTATCAAACCTACTTTTATACAATATTAAAGATACATATATATATCTTTTATGAATCCAATCTCTCAATGTTAATACAATTATAAAATAATTTAATATTTTTATCTTTTCTTTTCTTTTGCAAAAAAATCATTTTCATTTAGCACTTTAGAAAAATAATTATATAAGAAAACAAAACCCAAAAAAACGATAACTATATATTGCGTTTTTTTGGGTTCTTCAATGTAATACAAATTAAATACACGGTTTCTTCAAAGTTCCTGGTTCAACTAATATTACTAAACATATACTTCCCCTGCTTATAAACCTATAGTTTTATAGTATTCTTGCCAGAACTCATATTTTTCCTTGCTGAATTTAACAGTAGTAAATGGGTCTCCAATTTCCAGATATGATATTTCTGCACTATTGTATGAATCCCATTTTGGAAGGTCAGGTCCATTTGGATTCCCTGTTTTTGCAAAATTCACAAGATATGATGACATTTTGTCACCAATCTTATAATCTATACCAGCCCAGTAATCAGCTTTAACAGGAGAAAAATTATTCATCCAGTATGGAACATCTGAGGTATGAAATACCCCATTTGCTAATGATTCAGGACCAGGCATCAAATGAGTAAATTTATAAATATATGTTGGTTTATTTGATTTAAGTTCCCTCGCTTTGCCAACAAAATTCTGCAAAGCTATTGTGGCATCTTGATTTATTTGATTGTATTTATCTATACATTCGAACGAATTTGCAGGATATACTTCAAGGGCTTTGTCAGCCAGATTACCAAAAACCTTTTTTACAATTGAGATATAGTCTTCCTTTGATACAGCAGTCATCGGCATATAAAATGGTATATTGTCACTTTTAGGTAAGAATGAAAATAATACAGCATCTTGACTAACCACACCTGTAATAAGGTTAACATCGTTTGCAGATCCTGTTTTATATGCGTCAAGCATATTGTTTGGTAATACCTTTCCATCTAGAACCAAATTAGATGAATATCTATAATTCAGTAATTCCTCAGATGACATTGGACGTAATTCGGCTAAAGTTTTACCTTTAAATTGTTCTGCTGTTTCAGCTTCTTTTTCTGCTAAGGGCTGCATTTTGTCGGTTATAATGTTATAACTCATCGTAACTGCGTTCTTAAAGAGACCTTTAGACATAGGCGATATAATAAGAGCCTGGATATCCAGTGCTCCTGCTGATTGTCCTACCACTGTTATGTTATCAGGATCTCCACCAAATTTAGCTATATTATTTTTAACCCATTTTAAAGCAGCAATCTGATCTAATATACCATAATTCCCTGACACGCCATAGGGTGATTCAGCTGACAACTCAGGATGTGCCATAAAGCCCCATATACCCAGTCTATAGGCGATACTTACATAAACAACATCTTTTCTTGCGATATTTTCCCCTTCATAAACAAAGCTACCTGCATATCCAGTTGTATTACCCCCACCATGTATGTAGACAATAACAGGGCGTTTTTCTGTAGATATTTTTTTTGTCCAGACGTTAAGATACAGGCAATCTTCAGAGGGGTCTTTATCTGTTTCAGGTCTAAATTCTGTTGTATATGGCCCCATGGTTTTTGCTTTAGCCTGGTAAGCATAATTTGCATAATCTTTACAATCGAGAATTCCATCCCAGGGAACTACTGGTTGTGGTTCTTTCCATCTTAGGTTTCCAACAGGTGGTGCAGCAAATGGTATACCTTTATATATTGTAACTTCCCCATCAGCAGACGAGATGCCGACTATTTCACCACCATCAACTTTTATAGGGTCAGATGGTCTGGTTATTACTACATTGGAATCTGCAGCAAAAACATAGGCTGTAGTTATTGAAAGCAAAAAAACTCCAGAAATAATAATAGTAATCAATGATTTTAACATTTTTCCTTCTTTTGACATATTTTTATCCTCCTCATACTAAATTACACCTAATTATTTTATTACTTAAGCACTAATTAACGGTAATTTTATACTGGTGATTCACCTCCTTTCTCCCATAATTTTAATGTCTGGAAATATAATTCAACATCGTAGATTAATTCCTACCATTTTCCCAACATTGACACTATTATAAAATAATTTAATAATTTTATCTTTTCTTTTTTTTTGCAAAAAAAAGGATATTCATTTAGCCGTTTTTATTAAATAAATTAAGTAAAAAGAAAACCCAAAGAAACGAAAGCATAATATTTCGTTTCCTTAGATTTATACAACATGCTTAATATTTTATTATAATTAATCAATTTAATCTTACAATTCATACATTTTCTTTAGTGTTATTAGCTTAATGTGATGCACATCAAGTTGAGAAGACAATTGGATATCCCCCATTAAATCTAAATAATCAACCCTCATCTCTGGATAGGATTTATATTTTAGGTACTGTATTTCTTCATTGTTTAGTTCATATGGAGAGCCCATCTTAACCCATTCATCAAAGGCTGATCCTGTTTCTCTATTTAAATAATACTGTGTAATTTTATACTTTCCTTTTAAATGGTTTAAAGTAATCTCTAGATCTATTTTTTTCTTTTTTGTGAATACATCATATCTATTTTTTTCATCAATCATACTATAATCAGCATATTTATAACTTTCATTAATATAAGTATAATTATATAAAAGAATCTGTATATCATTATTATTCCTGGTTATTATATAGTTCTCGCCCTGATCAACTATATTACTGCCTAACTTTGATAGAAACATAAAGGCATAGTAGGCTGCTTTTTTAATACCCTCAGTATTTATAAGACCCCTTCCACCGAAAAAAGGAGATTCATCTATAGGCCACTCAGAAATATTATCAGATAGGGTTAAATAGCCCAAAGCATCTACATAGTTTTGTATTTTGAGAACATTATCAATAATGAAATCTGCCATAAAGACTGTATCATGGATATACTCTTTTGTATTCCAACTAAAGTTCCAGCGTGTGACGATAATTTCAGAGTCTGGATAGTAATTATCAATAAGTACTTTCATTCTCTTACTAGTAATTACACTATGATCTTTTTCTTCAAATGTGAACTTACCACTATTAAGTGTACTGATTCTATAAAATTCATTTAAATCTATATTCTTATCACGTTTTGGTATCAAATTATGATATATATTGAGATTATAAAAATCCACCGGGAGATCTTTTTTACTACAGTACTCCAAAAAATTAGTGGATTTAGTAAATCCAAGAAAAAAGTTTTCGGAGGCAGGTCCAACCTTTAATTGTTGAGATATGTCCTTAATTTTTTGAACTGTTTTTTCATAAAACTGAAAATATTCTTCGTCGGTTCCCGCCCAGTGAAAGCCATTATGGGAAAACTCGGTCCAGATCTGGAAATACCATTGATTTACTTCACCTATACCGTATCTATTTATCAAATGTATTATAAAGGCATGAACAAGATTTAACCAGGCGGTCATACTTACAGGAGGAGAAAAATTAGCCTGGTAGTAGAACATAGTTTTATCCTTACTGGCAAGTATTTTAGGCATAAAACTGAGAGATATAAATGGCTTTAAATTTACTTTCAATAAAAAGTCAAAGACCTTATCTACAAGTTTCCAGCTATAATTGATGTCTTCAACACTATCACCTGAGCAAACTTCCATTTCATCATTAAATACACCTTCAAAGCGAAGATACTTAAAACCAATGTCTTTTTGTATTTCTTCAATCTGTGCTCTTTTATTTGAATCTAATATACTGAAAGCAGTTCCAATATTAATAACTTTCCTCCATACATTACTGAAATTTCCGTGAGTTTCATTACAATTAACTATAACTTCTTTTTCAATATTTTTTTCGGAATTACCCTGAAATGATATATCCTTATTTAAATATTCATTAACTTTATTGTCCTGAAATCCTACATTGGAATACATCTTCATAATCATCTTATCTTTTATTTTTTCAAAATTATCTCTATATTCTACAGGACTATAATTGTAATAAATATTAAATGCTCTATAAAAACTCTTTAAACTACTAAAACCATTTTCTAATGAAATTTGACTGATATTTTTATTTGTATAAAGTAAAGACTGCATAACTCCATATAAGCGAAGTTGGTCTAAGTAGTCTTTGAAGTTTAACCCGAGCATCTTTTTAAACTTTTCAGAAATGTAGGATGTATTATAATGATATTTTTCTGCAAGATCCTTTAAATTTATCTTTTCTCTATATTTATCATCTAGATCATATAAAACGGTAAAGATTATATCATTATAATATTTATTAAAAAAGTCATCATTCCTCTTATTATTTATACAGAAATTTTCACTAATAATCCTTAATATCTCCTGAATAATAAATTCAATCTTTTGCAGAATAATATAGTCTTCTTTATAATTCTTAATCAGATTTGCTAAAAGATAGCGTATATCTTCTAACCTTAGCTGTTTTAAATTATCTTCTTCGCTATTAGTCCTGGTAATATAGAAAATTTTATTGTCAAATTCAGAGATATGTTTACGACAGACCGAATTTTTAATAGTTACTACATAATACTCGGCCTTTCCACTATTAAGTTCTTTTTTTAGTAATTTGTAAGGAATCAAACTATTTATTAAAAAAATATTATTATCTTTCAGAAAAATTTGTTTTTTATTACTTTCATTTACAGTAGGGACCTCCAACTCCAGGGATAGTTGACCCCTCAATACCCAGATTATTTTCAAATCCCTACTGAAAGTATTTTCGACAGGCAAAGAATCAATAGAAACATCTACAGGAAGACCAAACTCAAATCCAGTCTTTTTATATAACATTAGTCCTCGGCCTCCTTTTCTCTTAGATAATAGTATTTGCAAATTACCCATATATTAATTATTCAATAACATATTGAGATATCCTTTCCATTTTATTAATATTTTTTTATAATGCCACTGCAGTAATCCAATATTGATTCATTCATATTTTCGGTCGAAATAACTTAATGCTTATTTATTTCTGTTTCTGTAAAGTCTTTGTCATTATTTTCTTTGGATACATATGACTTAGGACAGATTCCCAGTATTTCAGCCATATCTGTCTGCGTCTTTCCCAACTCAACCCTGGCTGCTTTTATTTTCCTGTTAGGTTCAGGCATCTAATTCACCTCCAATCTAATATCCTATTTTTGTGTATATTAAGATTATAATATACCATTTTATAGAATATAAAGGAGTTTATTAACATTTACCAAAAATTTATTTGGTTTATAATGAACATTATTCCTAATATTGTGTATAATAGTAATGGATACAAGTTTCCTTTTTGTTACATATTATATTTTTTTAAAAGGATGGGATGGTATGACTTTTGGGGATAGACTTAAAAAATTACGTAAAGGTAAAGGCTTAACTCTGGCTGATCTGGAAGATAGATTTGACCGGGGTAGGACAGCCTTTTCTAATTATGAGAATAATTACCGAAAACCTAATATGAATCTAGTTAAAGACCTGGCTGACTTTTTTGAAGTTAGTGTAGATTTTTTACTGGGCAGGGAGGAAGAGTTAAAAGAAGAACCCGAAAAAATTGAATTAGTTCCAATTTTTTATATGACTAGTGGACAGGCATTATTGGTTCAAAATAATATTATTGGATATAAAAAGGTTCCCGAGAAAGATCTGGAAGGAGGTGAATATTTTTATCTACGGATGAATAGGGATGACTCCATGATTAATACTGGCATAGAGGATAATGATCTAGTATTTATTAAAAAGCAGGATGAAGTAAAAGATGGAGATATTGCTTTAATTAAATTTGAAGATAGGGTTATTTTACGATACCTCTACTCTACTGAAGATCAATATATCTTAGAAGCAGCAAACCCTAAATATAAACTTAAATTTCTTAATCATGGAGAGGTCGAGATTATTGGTAAGGCTATTGAGGTTATTAGAATATTATAAAGAAAGGGGTTTTAAATGGCATATTATCGTAAGACCAAGTCAGGAAGTTTTGAATTCTTTGTTTATATGGGGAGAGATGGAAATGGCCGGAAAATACGGGGAGAATAGCAGGTTCCATCTAGTTTAGATACTCATCGGGTAAATCTTTTCGCTGCATCTGCTGTTTCTTCCAGATACAATACTCGATAAAAATACTTCTGTTTATTCAAAATAAAATCCAACTACTATTAACCCACTATCTAATTCATCTTTTGTTAATATATTAAAGGAAAACAATTCTTTTGGAATCTGATCAAGTACAGATAAACCCAACTGTTTTTTTAATATGTCCTCATCTATTTTCCCTGAGAAACTTCTTTCTTTATTTTCTTCTTCAATAATACATTTTGCTAGTGTTATTAAAACACTTTTAGCAATCTCGGAGCTATTATCACTCATTCTATTAATCTTTTTATTTAAGTATTCTCTTAACAAATCAATATCATTAATTTTATCTGACAATTTTTTTTCGGAGTAAACCTCAGCAATCCAAATCATTTTGTTTGCATGTAACACATAACTTTATATTTTGGAATAAATTGATTTTTTCACATAAATTATTTAAATCATATTTTCTACCTTTATAGGGTATTTCATCAATAGCATCTATAAAAATAACCACAGTTGTACTATTCATATTTGCTAAGTGTGATAATCTCTATGTGTACAGAATATGTTTCTCTTTTAAGATCAATCTCGTGTAACCGTCTCCGCTTCCTCGGTACTATGCGGTCATCCGACTACCTGTAATATTAGATGCCCTTACTTTGTTATCGCTTGAAAACATCCTATCTCTCTGAGTAAAAATCACAGGGTCTCCCAAGTTATCAATATCATATCTAAGTATAGCATGCGGAGGTCTCCGACCCCAGGGTGTTATTGTATTCTTGCTTATCGATTACAATAATGTTGCCTTCTGCTCAGTCGACAGCATCGGCCTTGCCCAATGCCTATGATTTCGAGGCTCAAGCCCTTCAACTAAATGCTTACCGCCTACTACCTAACTATCAATAGTTTGTTTTAAAATTTTTTCCACATTATCTAATATTACCGAACTCAGTTAGAGTTAATAATCTAAATTACTAATGTTCTATAATATAATAATATATTTCGCTAAATAGTTACTATGTCCTGTATAAAAAGTAAAAAACCGCTATACCGTTTTACATCTTTCCATTTAACATCCAATCCGTCTTGAACACGATAGTTTTGTATTCTTATGATTTTCAACATTTGAGAAATAATCAAAATTATTTAGACAAATAAAAAAGAGGAGATTTCTCCCCCCTACCATAGAACCGAGCAAATACAAATGCTTACAGCTCACCTAAACAATATTCTCTTTATATTTACTAAATATCTAATTCAACTTACTAATCTTCATCTCTGTTCATATTTATCACTAAAAACATACTTACCTCTTCAAGACAGATTTCCCAGGATTCAAGATATTATTGGGATCAAAGGCCTCTTTAATCTTCCACATTATTTCCAGTTCTCTTTCAGAGTACATCATCGGTAAATTTTTTAATCGTAAGCTACCAACACCATGTTCTCCTGTTATAGTACCACCAAGCTCTATTGCCTTTAAATATAATTCACTCTTCAGTTCATTATAATAAGGTGGAATTTCACCATTATCTTTCATTATCACTGTATGAAGATTACCATCACCAGCATGTGCGATGACTGGTATTTTAGTATTATACTTTTCTTCCAATTCCTCAAGTATATCAAGATAGTCAGCAAGGCTTCCGCGTGGTACTGTCACATCAGGACTATCCACTATTCCATCCTGTATTGCAGGTAAGATATGACTCCTAATATCCAATATATCCCTTTGTTCAGCCAGGGTTTGAGCTATTAACATGTCTTTAGCATTAAATTCACTACATATTTCATCTATCATACCGCCCTTTTCAAAGAGGTCATCTTCATTATCTTCAGATAGGATAACCATCAAATAGCAGTTACCACTTTTAGCCGGCCATTCCATTGATACATCTTCTGCAGCCATTTCGATCTCCCGTTTCTCAACATATTCTATGGCCATGGGAATTATACCTGCTTGTAAGATTTTCGTAACAGTTTTAAAGGCATCATGTCTGTCATCATAGGAGATTATCAAGGTACCACTGGCTTTAGGCTCTGGATACAGCTTTAAGACTACCTTTGTTATAACACCTAAGGTACCCTCACTCCCAATTAAGAGTTGCATCAGATCATAACCAGCATTATTTTTAATTAATTTACCTTTACTACCACCGTACATAACAACTTCTCCTGTTGGTAATACAACTTCCATGCCCTGTACCTGGTTGCGCATAATACCATGTTTTACTGCTCTCACACCACCGGCATTCATACTAACCATACCACCAACATGAGCACCCTCATCACCTGGATGAAGTGGGAAATAGAGATTATCTTTCTCCTTGAGGGCTTCTATTAAGTCTCCTAGGGTGACAGCGGTTTCACAACTTATCATCAAATTCCCTTCATCAATCTCTAATATCTTATTCATTCTCTCTACAGATAGTATAATAGACGGTTCAGTAACTATTGCATTAGCTGAAATAGCGGTCCCACCACCTCGTGGGATTACAGAAACACCTTCTTTGTTAGCAAGCTTCAAGATGGCTGAAACTTCCTCGGCATCTGCAGGTTTTACTATTACACTACCCTCTACAGGGTCTGGAGCAATCATACTATAAGCATTGCTGGTACTATCCTTACTATATGTCATTACCCTTTCACTATCTGTATCTACCCAATCACTATCCGTTATTTTAATTAATTCATCAATTATTTCCTGTTTCATTAAAATGCCTCCTTACTTGAACTACTAATCTCTTCAATTAATGCTGGTAGTACCTGATATAAATCCCCTATAATAGCATAATCAGCAATAGCTAAAATAGGTGCAGAAGGATTAGTATTAATAGCCACAATTGTTTCTGAATCTTTCATACCTGCAAGGTGCTGTGGTGCACCAGATATTCCACAGGCAAAATATATCTTTGGTTTTACTCTATTACCACTATAGCCAACCTGGTATTCTCTAGAAATAAATCCCTCATCCACTAAATCCCTAGAAGCAGCTATTGTCCCTCCTAGTAATTCTGCTAATTCCTTTAATAATTTAAAGTCTTCCGCCCTTTTAATACCCTTACCACCAGCAACAATTACTTCAGCTTCAGTAATATTTACCTGCTGTTCTTTTAACTTTTCAATGATTTTAACAGAATCACCTTCTACAACTACAGGTTCTCTCTTTACTATTTCACCTTTTCGGGATGTATCTCTTAATCCTTCAGGGAATTCCTTGTATCTAATTGTAGCTATTCGAGGATATGTCTCTGTACTAATATGTGCTAGAATATGTTCACTAAAGGCTGGTCGAATCTGAATAAAATTATCACTTTCATCTATCTCTAACCCTGTACAATCAGCAGTCAATCCTGTTCCCAGTGCTGCTGATATACGTGGGGCAAGTGAACGTCCAAATGGAGTTGCTCCAAATAATATTATCTCCGGTCTTATATCTTCTATTAGTAACAATAAGTTTTTTTGATATTGAAATTCAAGGGGCTGATTAAAGACATCAGAGGCCATATAATAAACCCTGTCAGCACCATGGTAAATTAACTCATCAACATTCATATCATTAGGTCCTAGAACCGCAGCAAAAACCTGACATTGAAGCCTGTCAGCTAATTCCCTGGCTTTATTTAATAGTTCATAACTTACACGATGGATTATACCATCCTGCTGTTCTGCAAAAATTAATATACCACTAAAATTTTCCTCAGACATCTCCTTCACCCCCAATTATATTCTTCTCCCTACAGAGATTACTTATTTCCTTTAATCCCTCTCCAATATCTGAATCACGCCATACTTTACCTTGGCGAGTATTGGTTTCAGGTATTACTATTTTCTTTACCCTGGTTGGAGAGCCTTTTATACCAATTAACTCTGATTCTAATTCATCTTTTATACTATCATAGTCCCATTGGGTAATTTCTATTTTTCTAGATTTCATCTTGTCCTTAAATGACGGTAATCGGGGGGTGTTTATATCCTTAGTTACTGTAATTAAACCAGGGAAGGCAATTTGTTTCTTATAGCTGCCATTCCAAACATTACAGACTACTTCCAGATTACTGTCGTTTATATTACTGAGTTCAGTAATATATGAGATATGAGGGATATTCAAAAACTCTGCCGTTTGTGGTCCTACCTGAGCTGTATCCCCATCAACAGTCATCTCACCTGCAATTACCAAGTCAAATTCATCAATTTTCCTGATAGCAGCAGCTAGAATAGTAGAGGTTGCTATGGTATCAGAACCACCGAATTTCCTATCACTTAGCAAAATCCCTTGATCAACCCCTCTGGAAACAGCTTCTCGTAATACTGCTTCTGCCCTTTGGGGACCCATACTCAAGGCGGTGACCTTACCCCCTACCCTTTCCTTTATCTGAACAGCGGTTTCTAATGCATTTAGATCAAAGGGGTTTATTTCTACACCTGCAGATTTCCTGTCGATTACGCCTTTATCAGTATCAAATTTTACCTTCTCCATCTCTGGTACCTGTTTTACTAGAACAATGATATGCAAAGATAATACCTCCTTTGACTTCTATATTTTTACTTTGTAATTTATTTTGTAATTCTTCTTTTGATTAATTTATAAAAAACTGGAATGATTATCATAGGTATTCCTATATATCCAAGGAAGTTATATCCCTTAGCTACTAGAGGAATCAAACCAAATAAGGCTATAGACCAGGTAAGTAGGACAAATAGTAGTGAAACAATTTTAGAATGACTTTTTTCCTTAGCCTCATCTCCAGGCCACCAGGAAACTATCCTTTTTACTCCACCAAAAACAAAATTCACCCCTGTTGATACTACACCTAAGACAATCAAGACAGAAATTAGGCCTTCAGCAAATGCACCACCAATACCATTATTAACCACAAAAATTGTAGGTACAGGGATATCCAGTATATCTGGATAATATGCCAGAACTGTTAAACCAGCCAAAGTTAATAAAGCACCATTAACAACAAATCCTGTAATAGCTGCTTTAGTAGCATCTTTTCTAGTTTCCAAAACATCTGCTACAGCAATATAGGCTCCAATAGCAAGTGATTGAAAACTTGCATATAGTAACATCCTCCATAATGCTGGCCAAAACTGGGATTGTGTTGTCTGTGAACTAATAACCTGAATTATTTGAGGGAAACTTGCAATTGCATTTACTCCATAAACAATTGCTACACCGATAATTAATAAAACTGCAACTGCAGTAGCGGCTTTTCTTACTATATTTGCTCCAAAGATAGTAAGTAAGAAAATTGCAGCAGCAATAATGATAGTATTGAGAATATATGGTGTGCCCACTGCAGCCTTAATAGCGTTTCCACCTGTTGCAAAGGCAACAGCTGTAGCGATACACATTGTCATAACAAATATTATTTCATATAAGTTTGAGAATATCTTTTCATATGGCTTATAAAACTCATCTGTCCAACTGCGATAATCATAAGTCTTGTTGACTACACTAAAATCCCATACATAATAGAAAACAAGGGCATTGATACCCATGGCTACTAAAGGTGTAAAGACTGAATACCAGCCATACTGAACGAAAAACTCAGCTACCTGGCGCCCTGAGGCAAACCCTCCTCCAAAATGAGTAGTAAACCAGACAAAAGCAACAGCAAAATACGCGGGAAACAAAGATCTCTTCTTTTTAATCATTTTTTTTACACTCCTTTTTTCTACATACTCCATACTCACAAGGTTGTAGTTAGCTATTATTATACTGTAATATCTATGATAATTCAACAAAAAAAACTAATTAATATTAAGGTGGTTTGTATAATTATTTATATAATATGTTGAAAACCCGCTCTGGTACGAGCGGGTATATCTTTATAGGGCAATATGGAGTTTCATTCAATCTATCTGGGGAGGATTACTCATTTCCTCAAATTTTCCCATCTCATTTACCTTTAGATTAATGACATTATTGTAAGCTTCATATTCCCTGGTTTCTTTGGGTGCAATTATTTTTAATTCACCTGTAATTTTTTCAATATAGATTCTTGTTCCTATTATTGCTATAGTAGGGCTTAATCTAGAACCCATCTCATAAGTATAAATTAATTTCCCAGAACTATATTTTCCTCCCCGCAGAAACCCTTTCTTATTCTTAACAATGATACTCCCTAGTGCTGAGATAGTGGAATTTACACATCCAAGTTTATTTATAGTAACATCCCCTAGGATATTTATAGTTGAGCTTTGAATATATCCAGTAATGATATCTAGCTTTTGCTCATTTTTACTTTGTTTAATAATTATATCATCAAGCCAGCTGAAAAAATCTTTAAAGGGAAGTTCATTTTCCATCTTTTCAAGTATGGAAGTATTTGATATTAAAGAAGTGATCTCATTAAACTTATTTTTTATGACTTTATTTTTAGGGTCAATTTTTTTATTAATATCCTTAAATTGCTCTGGTAATCCGGAGAATTTATTAATAATAAGTAGTCTTAAAATCCTACCTACTTTAAAATTGTTGATCTGGGCCTGTCGTTTGTCTATCTCCCCTATTATTTGCTCAATAGCGTCTAAGAAATCTGAAATTTGTTTTTTGATTAATTTAAAATCAGATAATAAATCTGGATTTAAATGATTACCTAGATTAATATAACTGGCTATTATATTATTTCTAACCTTGAGATTACCGCTAGCTGAGACAATCCTAGCATTAGCAATATTCCCACCAACTTGAATATTATGACTTACATTAATGTCAAAGTAGTCATTGATATTACCAGTGATAAATAAATCTCCCTGATAGTTTATATTGCCTGTGGTTTTATCAACATTACCTTTAATTATATATTCAGATATTATAGATATTTTAGTTGTATTATTATATTCATCAAAGCTTGCTCTACCGCTTTTCTGGGCAACAGCCTTCAATCCATCTTTGCTGATTATAACACCATCACCAGCCTTCAAATTAATCTCCTTTGCTGGTTTAGGTTTGATGCTATTGCCGTATATATCAATGCCCTCTTCACCTGTGTTTGCAGATACTTTGTAAGCGATCATATCACCTTTAACAAAGGATTCAATATTAGTAAAGTCCTTAATATCATGACGCTTATAGAGACTAGTATTTATTATGCGGGCATCTTCTCCTTTGACAGGTTCTTTTCCCTCTGCAATAAGTGTTTTTGAACTTTTATTATCATTAATTAATTGATTAATATTTTCTTCCTTTATTCCATAGACAATATTTTTTTCCTGTAGATATGAGTTTACATCATCCTTTAGAAGAACAGGACTTTTACTTTCTTTTACTTCCGTTTCAATTATAAGGTGGTTACTTGCTTCTTTATCTTTTAATATTAACTTAAGTTCAGGAAGAATGTCTATTTTTAAATAGGCCTTTAATTTATCTTCAGATATCTTTAATGAAAAATCTATGCCAGACCTTGGACAGTTAATTTCTATTTTTATGTTTTCTTGAACATCTTCACTAACTACTACTTCGTCTTCAAGTATTCTATTATTAATATATAGATTTACATTTTCCCCAGGACTAATACGAGGGTACCGACCTAGATCACGGGGATCGTTTATGATAAGTTCTCCATTTTTTATTGCTACAGTTCCATCGGAATTATTATTATCTAGAAACATTTTACACTACCCCTCTTCCTGGTTCTTGTCCAGTATCTTGAGGAAGACTTTGAGTAAGTTTAACGAAAACGCCTTTCCACCATTTTCTATCATTATTTCCCTAGCCTTATCTTTATTATGGGCCGGACGATAAGAACGGTCAGATAATAAACTGTCCCAGAAATCAGCGACCCGTATAATCTGAGATATCAGAGGGATATTATCCTCCTTCAAATTATCAGGATAGCCAGTATCTCCCCATGACTCGTGATGATGTTTGACATAAAGGGCAATTTGATCCAAATAGCCTGAGGTCTTTAATATTTCCCAGGCAAAAATAGGGTGTCTTTTGACTATTGCATATTCCTCAGAAGTCAGTTCCCCTTTTTTGTGTAATATCTCTTTAGGTATTAATATCTTCCCTATATCATGCAGGAGTGCTGCCTTGTAACAATCATCTACCTCTTTCTCTGTTAAATTCATATCCATGGCAATCTGCCCTGCTAGTTCAGCTACTCTATAAGAATGTCCACCGGTATATTCATCATGTAACTCCAGTACCTTTATTAGGGAATCTATTAAGGCATTGGAAAATTCATTCTGTAAGCGTTCATTTTCTTTTCTCTCACTAATGTCTTCATAAATAATATACTTCCCTATCTTGCTTTCCTTTAATAAAACAGGAAAAGCCGTTACAGAGACCTCAATTTCATCTCCATCTTTTTTCACACGCTTACTTTCTAGATAAATCTCTTTACCAATACTAACTTGTTCTATTTCCTCCAGATTAGAAGGGATAATTTTTTCCGGTATTATTGTATCAAAATAGTTTAGGTTTTTTAATTCTTCATAATTATAACCGAAAAGTTCAGAAAAACTGTTATTCAGTTTAAGTACTTCGTTATTATGACTTAGTAAAACAACAGCAAGTGGTGAATTCTCAAAAAGCTGCTGCATATTTGCTTTTTGCTCTTCAAGTTGATGGTGTAATGCTTTTTTTTTCGTAATATCTTCTGTAATACCAAGAATACTAGATAATTTATCAGCTTTATCTTCATTAGAATTTGTCGGGATTAATCTAGTATGAAAATAACGGGTTTCATCACTAATATCAAAACAATATTCAAAATCATTTCTTTCTCTATTTTTAAAAACAAAGTCTAGTTTGTCATGCCATAAATTTATGATATCTTCAGATAAGAAATGCGAAGCATTACCACTAAATAAGATGTCACTATCATAGCCTAAATGATTAGCAAAGGCATTATTTATAAAATCTAAATTTAGTTCATCATTAAAATATGTAATTATTTCTGGTATATTATTGAGTATAGTGTTGTAATTATCACTTAATTCTTTTTCCCTTGTAATATCTGTATTTACAATCACCTTTG
>JADQBV010000225.1 GCA_016278415.1 Halanaerobiales bacterium | reverse complement strand
ACCCCTTTTTTTTACAACCACAAGAGTGAAAAGGCTAGTCTTCTTACTTTAAGCCATAATAGATATATGTGCTCAAACGACATAATATCTAATTATTAACAATAGCAGATATTTCAGGGGAACTAATATATTCTTCCCAATAATTATCGTCATCTCCGACTATACTATTTAACCAAATATACATGAATAAAATTTCTAACTCTAATTTCCTATCAACTATAAAAGGCCTGTCTTTGATCTCTTCATATAAGTCATCTATAAAAAATAAATTATCAGTTCTCTTATAATTATAAAATTTGATTTCACATACTTTCCCCTTTTCTTTAAGGTACTTATACTCATGGGTCTTATCAAACAAATCATTAAGATATCTCCCAGCAAAAGTAGTAATCTTAATATTATGGGTATTAAAAGTCTCCCGTAGCCAATTATTAATTTTACTCCCCAAATTAAATATATCTTCATAGTGACTTCCATGTTCTCGTTTAAACATAGCTTTAAATAATTTTATTAGTAAATCACGTTTGTTAATTGTATAGGGTAGTTCTTCAAAGTACTTGTCCAGGAAATCATCAGTCATCTTTTCAAAATCATCATCCTGGTAACATAAAAGATTTTTAATATCTTTTTTCAATATATGTCTGACTCTCATGTCCATCTTCTTACCATACTTTACATATACGTCCACAACCCAGTCAACAACATCAATAGAACAATAACTCAGCTGTTTTCTATATTTTTCAGCCTTTAATTTCCTCTTCTGAGTCTCCAGGCTTACCTTTTCAGGATTAACATATTCCTCAAAATATTCAACAACAAACTTAATACACTTACCCATATTTTCCACTCGTACTTCAGAATTAAAAACATCAATACCACCTTTATATATCTTTTGACTAATATATTCATCTAGAGAAAGCAAGTTAACACCCCCATACTTTTATAATACTTTAAACTACATAATATGAACTATTCAAAGCAAAGAATTTCGTCGCAATACGAAGTTCTTATATATTTAGATATTTTTTATATAGAGGTCAGAACGAATTTCATACCAACCTCTAATCTTGTTTAAGTTTCCAATAAGTTGTTTTTATCACTTTACTATTTATATAATAGGTACAATTAACCTTTGCCCTGGCTTTATAACAGCTGTATCTAACCCATTCATTTCCTTAATCTTATTTATAATTTTTCTATTATCATAACTACCATTATTTAAATCAGAAACAATTGTCCATAATGTATCACCTTTTTGAACAGATATTTCTACAGTTGACTGATATTGTATTTCTTTATCAGAATATTGAACTACCCCAACCAATAACACTATCAATATGCAGCTAAATAATATATTTCTCATTAATATACATCTCCTTTATTAAGTTTATTAAGGGTTAAAGATGCACCTTTTAAAACACACCCTTAACCCTCTTTTATTTAGATAACACCTTTCTCTTTCATACTTATATATGTCTCATTATTACCAACAATTACATGATCTAAAACATCAATTCCTAATATACTACCACTATCCATTAACTTCTTTGTAATTTTGATATCGTCTTTTGATGGATCTGGAATCTGACTTGGATGATTGTGAAAAAGTATAATTGCTTGTGCGTTAACAAGAATAGCTCGCTTAAATACTTCTCTTGGAGTTACTAAACTTGAAGTAAGTGTACCTACTGATACTTCAAAAACTCCTGTTACCTGATTTTTTATATCTAAAGTTGCTATAGCAAAAACCTCTTCCGATCTCCATGGTAATTCAAGCACTTCAACTACTAGCTTATGTGCATCTCCAGGACTTTTAATCACTTTATTCTCTAAGTCATACCTACCACCAGATTCCTTTACTATCCTTAAACTATACTTCTGAATATTAACACCCATTTAAACTCATCTCCTTTATATTTGGTTAAAATAAAAAAAGCCCACCTTTCCCATCAACAGGGGAAAGCAGGCAAGTAATTCTCCATAAATAAATTAAGCCTACCCTCTCAGGCAGACTGTTGTTTTCTATCTTCTACTTTTCTAAACCTTAACAATATTTCTTTTAACTCCTGGTATTGCTTATCAGTTAGGTCATCGATTCCTATCCTACTATCACTCATGCCATTCTCTTGTTTAGCATAACTGAGGTAAGAATATAGATCACGTTTCAACTCCTGGTTATCTGATATTATATCTTTAATCTCCACCTCCCTCACGCTTAGTTGTTGTGATGGTTCTTTCTCATCAGCAGAATTGTTCTCAACATTAAATGATTCATCTGAGGACTTCTTTTGTGGTTGAGAATGATTTATTGAAGTCTGAACTGAATCCATTTCTTCTCGGGAAACAAGTCCAGAGACAGTAAAGGCCCTTTTCAAAGCCATGCTTTCGGCCACCTTCAATATCATGGCCGTTTTATAGGTCAGCCAGATTTTTGTATGAGCATTATACTCATCAAAGGGAGCAAAGACATATACAGGGTACTTTCTATCTCTCCTATATACTAGAGCATAAGCACCAATGATATCACCTCTATCAGTACCATATTGATGTTCTATGCCGTCTATAGTCCTCTTGAACTTATCACCCTTCTTGACAACATCAGAGACAATACCATTATATTGAGGATGTCTATCTGCTATGCGTAGATAACCATCTCTTGAGGTCATCGTGATGCCTTGGTCGTCTTCTTTCCAGAAAAATATCTCCTTATTAAATGGATCTAGGCCATAACTTTTAGCTACATGAATAAACATCCTAAACTCATCTTCGGTAGCCTCACTAGCAATTGTCCTTCTGATATACTTAATTTCTTCATCAGTAAAATTAATATGCTGACTATCCCTCCTTTTCACCTCAACTAAATTCCTCTTGTTATTTGCCATACTGACACCTCCTTAAGGTTTTAGGCAAAAAAATAAGGCCTATCCATAAAACTGAATAGACCTAATGAAACCTTAACCACATATAAAATTGTGTGGAAAAATAAATCCCACTGTCTCTATCATTTCTTTATTACACTTTTTTGCTCACCTCCATTTAAATAATCAATGCATAGGGGGTGGGGCTCCTAAACATTAATTTCTTTTGCTGGATATATTTTCCTAGCGCCCGCGTAGCAACCAAATTTTGACACCCCCTATTGGGATTCTCCGATAAATCCTACATAAATATCAATATAGTTCCCCTCTATAGAATTAAATTTCATATTCGCTAATAGTTATTGACCTCCTCAAAGTTATTAGCTAGCGGATTATAAGAAAAGTGTACCTTCCCAAATGCAGGACCATTTCTTTGTTTTAATACAACTAGTTCTATTTTCCTAGGCATCTCTGCTTTCCACTTATTAACGTTTTCGGCAGTCCTTTCTGCACTTTTTACTACTGACATTTGCGCTAATTGCATCCCTAAGACTACATCCGCAGAATATTCTATTGTCCCGCTTTCTTTAAATGATGAAAAACTTACGAGATTAGTATAATTGTTTCTGTTAAATGATGATATTACAATTACTGGTATATCATACTGCCTACTTAACTTCTTTAACTCACTTAGATTATAGTCAACTGTCTGTCTATATCCATTATTGCTATCAGATGGTTGTATAATCTGAAGATAATCAACTATAATAGTAGGTTTAATATTATTATTTTCTATTATAGAGTGACAACATTTACTGATATCCTCAACAGTTTTTGTATCTTCCACAATTCTTATATGTTTAGCTGATTCCCTGTATAAGCTCAATCCTTTTTCTATATATTCTAACTTAGTACCATCAATCTTACCGCTCAATAAATCAGTTACTGTCAAATAAACAGATTTACTAGAATAAGACTTATATGCAGTCCTTACAATAGATTTACATAATAATTCATAGTTGCTTTGCTCCATACTAATAAATATATTGTCTTGTCCATTCTTAGCGATCTGATCGGCCAGTTGTAGACAAAAGGTTGTTTTCCCAAGACTAGATATTGCACCAATTACATATAGTCCTGGATATAATCCACCATTTAATATATTATCAAATTGATTAAACCCAGTCTGGATTGTAGTCCCTTTATTTTCCTTAACTGTATCAATAAAGTTATTAAGAAAAGCATAATTAGTATCTGAATATAGTAAACTGTTTTTAATCTCTACCAGTTCTACTTTCAGCTCCTCAGCCTTACCATTTTGGAGAAAGTCATTAGCATCATTTGAATCCTTTAATTTTTCAACTATCAAATTATCCAAACCAGTATCTTTAACTTTTTTTGCAGCTTTATCTCCAGCTTGGTCATCATCCAATAAAAACACAAAATACTTATCATTTAATGATTCTAAATTCCTACATTTCATTAAAAAGTCATTAATGTTACTAGTACTGTTCAATGCCATTGCCTCATCTCCTATAACAGATTCAATGGATAAAGCATCAAATATACCTTCTGTTACAAAAATAACTTTCTGATCGCTTTGTAAAAGCTTATCATTAAAGATTTGGGAAGACCCAACGTTATGATACTTATTAGCCTTACTACTAATAAGCCGTTTTGTTATAAATATTATTTCTCCTGATTTATTACACACAGGTAAGATCGCTGCATTATAATCTGGGTCATATCCTAGTCTATACTTATCTATAAGCTCTTTACCAATACCCCTACGGGTATAATAATTTGTAGCGGATACATTTTTATAAAAGTAATCAACCCTGTCAAAATCTTTCGGACGTTCTTTTTCCTTTTTGCCTCCCTGAACTACGTTTAAATTTTTACTATCGTTACTACAATTTGGTTTATAGTGTTTTGTCCCAGCAATTTCTTCCACTAAATCCATAGCCTCCTTTAGATTCATGTCTTTATACTCTTTAACAAAGTCAACAATACTGCCGCCTGAATCATGATCTCCACTGTAACAGTAATATGTATCCTGGTTTGTATATACAGTGCAACAATCGTTATGTCCACATATTGGGCAGGGTTTAAGCCTATACTCTGTCTCATTAACTCTACGAGCCTTTACGGGGGAATTTTGTTTAATATATTGCAGC
>JADQBV010000326.1 GCA_016278415.1 Halanaerobiales bacterium | reverse complement strand
CTTTGAGTTATTTAGAAGAATTTAATTATATATATGTATTTTATCATCTTAATAAGATAGAAAAAAATGACAAGCTAAAAATGTCAATTAAAAAAGGGGATAAGGATGTAGGGATTTTTGCTACTCGAACACCTTATAGGCCTAATCCCATAGCTTTAAGTATTGTACAAGTAGTTCGTATTAAAGACAACAAAGTATATATATCAGGTATTGATGCCCTTGATAATTCCCCTATTATTGATATTAAACCATACATAAGAGAACTTGATATAAAAGATAATGCTAATTCTGGATGGATGAGGGAAGACAATATGTTGGATGATAAAGTATATCTATATACAGATGGGGCTTGCTCAGGAAACCCTGGTCCTGGAGGTTATGCAGCAGTTATAATTAATGGAAATAAGGAATACGAGGTAATGGGTTATGATCCGAATACAACAAATAATAGGATGGAAATGATGGCAGTTATTGAAGGTTTAAAACAGATTAAAAAGGGTACTGCAGTAAAATTAATTTCTGATTCAAATTATGTGTTAAAGGGTTTAAAAGAATGGGTTGCTGGCTGGAAAAAAAGAAACTGGAAGACATCCAGTAATAAAAATGTAAAAAATCAAGATTTATGGATAGAATTAGATAATATGAAAGATATATACCAGATAGAGTATATTAAAGTAAAGGGACATTCTGGACATGAATTAAATGAAAGAGTAGATACATTGGCAAGGGAGCAAATTGAGAAAAACTATAAAGGGTAAAAAAAAACCCGCATTACTGCGGGTATAAATAGTGATATTTACATTTTATCTTGGCAGTCTGAGCATTTTCCGTAGAATTCCATTCTATGACTTTCAACTAAAAATGGAGTTCTATTGGATATCTCATTGTCTATAATTTGATCCATTGGTATTTCTACATCAAAAACACTGTCACATTCAGTACAAGTAAAATGATAATGGTTTTTTGGATTACCATCAAATCTACTATAGGAACTGCCATAATCCAGAATACTTATTTCGCCCATTTCAGCGAGGAGTTTAAGATTTCTATAGACTGTTCCCAAACTTATATTGGATATTTCTTTACGTACTTGTTCATATATCCAATCAGCCGTTGGATGGGTTGTGGTGTCTCGAAGAACCTCGAGAATTACTTTGCGTTGTTTAGTCATTCTGTGTTTTTTCTTTTGCATGGGAGGGGGCTCCTTTCTAAGTAATAGTTATTACTATTATTAGTCTAACAATTATTTAATATAATGTCAAGAGTTTTTCTAATTCTTGACGTATTAATTAATTTTTGATATCATAAATTAAAATTTTAAGATGAGGAAGGTTGGTAATTATGTCAGGGAAAAGTCAAAAAAGGATTTTAACAGGTGATAGACCTACTGGAAAATTGCATTTAGGTCATTACGTTGGTACTTTAAAAAATAGAGTGAAGTTGCAACATGAGTATGACACTTTTTTAATTATAGCAGATGTACAGGCCCTTACTACAAACTTTGAAAAGCCGGAAAAACTTTCTAATGATGTACGCCAGGTGGCTAAAGATTATTTGGCGGCAGGAATTGATCCTGAAATCACCACTATATTAGTACAGTCATTAATACCGGAAATTGCGGAATTAACAGTTTATTTTTCTATGATTGTTACTGTTAACCAACTGAAACATAACCCAACAATTAAGTCAGAATCTGCTCAATATGGATATGATGATATGACTTACGGTTTTCTTGGATATCCTGTTAGTCAGGCTGCTGATATTACATTTTGTAAAGCAAATCTTGTTCCTGTAGGTAGTGATCAGTTACCACATGTAGAACAAACTAGGAAAATCGCCAGAAAGTTTAATCAAATGTATGCAGAGGTTTTTCCAGAGCCAGAGGCTCTCGTAGGTGATTTTCCTCGTTTAGTTGGGATTGACGGAGAAAATAAGATGAGTAAGAGTTTAGATAATGCTATTTTCCTTTCTGATACGGCAGATCAAGTTAGTCAGCGCATAAGACAGGCAAAAACTGATCCTGCTAGGATACGTAAAGATGACCCAGGTCACCCTGAAGTATGTACAGTTTTTGAATACCATAAGGCTTTTAATCAGGAGGAAGTACCAGAAATCGAGGAGTCATGTAAAGCTGGAACTATTGGTTGTGTAGCATGCAAGAAAAACCTTGCTAATAAGATAAATGCATTGCTAGATCCTATGAGAGAAAGACGTTCTAAATATGATAACAATCCAAAATTAGTTGATGAAATTTTAATTAACGGTACCAAAAAGGCTCGTAAAATTGCAAAAGCAACAATGCAAGAGGTAAGAGAAGCCATGAATCTTGATTATTTCTAGAATATTTTTTGCCCTTTATTCGTAGATATATATAATGAGAAGAGTGTATATATAAATTTTTATAATTGTTGGCTGGTTCTGATACTTTTAATGGCTCTAAAAGAAGTCTATAGGCTGACTTGGAGTCTTAGTAATGCGGATACAAATGAAGGGACAGAAAGGGGTTTGCTATATGAGTAAACTTAGGGTTGGTCTATTATATGGTGGGCGTTCTCAAGAACATGAGGTTTCGATTATGTCTGCAAGATCTGTCTATACTATGGCAGACAAAAACAAATATCATATAATCCCATTAGCAATTTCAAAAAAAGGTTATTGGATTGATAAAGTTAAGTCTTTAAAGATTTTAAAAGATGAAGCTATTACTGAAGTTACTAGTAAGCAAGAAGAATCTGTATCTATGACTTTAAAGTACTTTTTACAAGAGAGGTTGGATTTGGTTTTTCCCGTCTTACATGGTCCATATGGTGAAGACGGTCGCTTGCAGGGTATGCTAGAAATGTTAGATTTGCCTTATGTAGGAGCAGGTGTATTAAGTTCAGCTGCAGGTATGGATAAAGCAATTATGAAGAATTTATTTTCTTATCATAAGATACCACAGGGAAAGTATAAAATTGTTTATAAGTATGATATTGATAAAAATTTCGAGAAATTAAAAAGAGAAATTGAAGAAGAAATATCTTGGCCGTGCTTTATAAAGCCTGCTAATATGGGCTCTAGTATTGGTATTTCAAAAGTAAGTGATCCTGATAAATTGTATGAAGCACTTCAAGAGGCCTTTAAATATGATCATAAAGCAGTAATAGAAGAATTTATACCAGGTCGTGAAGTAGAATGTTCAGTATTCGGTAATATTGAAATCAAGGCATCGTTACCTGGAGAAATTAAAGCAACTCATGAGTTTTATGATTACAATGCAAAATACGAAGATGATTCTACTGAATTAATAATACCGGCCAAATTAAATGATGACTTAATAGAACAGATACGTAGTATTGCAGTTAGATCGTTTAAGGCTATTGATGGTAGAGGTTTTGCACGGGTAGATTTCTTTATTTCTGATAATCATAAGGTACTGGTAAATGAAATTAATACTATACCAGGATTTACTCGCTATAGTATGTATTCTAAAATGTGGGAAGCTACAGGTATTAAATACCCTGTTTTAATAGATAAACTTATAAACCTTGCTTTAGAGTGGCAATCATTATAGTGGTTGCCTTTTTTCTTAATAAATTACATTTTAAAAGGAGTTATGTCTATGGCACTGGAAATAATGCATATAGATATGGATGCTTTTTTTGCTGCAGTAGAACAATTGGATAATCCTGAATTAAAAGGTAAGGCTGTAATAATAGGTGGTGTAGAACTTAGTAATAGAGGTGTAGTTTCTACTGCCTCATATGAAGCAAGAAAATATGGTGTACATTCTGCTATGCCTATTGTTGAAGCTAAAAGGCTTTGCCCAAATGGTATTTATTTGACTGGACGTCATCAAAGATATAATGAAATTTCTAGAAAAATTTTTGATATATTCCATGATTACACTCCTCTTGTAGAAGGTATTTCAATTGATGAGGCTTTTCTTGACATAACTGGTTGTCATCGTCTTTTTGGCAATTCTATAGAGATAGGTAAGAAAATCAAAAAAGATATACAAGAAAAACTTGGTTTAACAGCATCAGTTGGCCTTGCATATAATAAATTTTTAGCAAAGTTAGCCTCTGGTATGGATAAACCGGATGGTTTTTTTATAATTAATAAAGATACTGTTGATGAGATACTTGCCCCTCTATCTGTTGGTAAAATATGGGGTGTTGGCGAGAAGACAGAGGAGATATTAAATAAAAGGGGTATATATAAAATACGCGATTTAAAGGAACTATCCCTCAATGAGCTTGAAGTCACTTTTGGAAAAATGGGAACTCAGTTATATTATTTATCAAGGGGAATTGATAATAGGATGGTTGAGGTAGGCAGTGATATAAAGTCTATTAGTCATGAAGAAACTTTTCAAGAGGACATAAATGACAGGAATCAAATATTATCCTGCTTGCTTAGAATGTCAGCTAAAGTTTCCCGGCGACTTCGTCAACATGGTTTTGATGGAAACACAATATTTATCAAGGTTCGTTATGGTGATTTTACTACATATACTAGAAGGTTAACAATATTTTCTGCAACTAACGATACAGATGAAATATATAAAACTGGTATACGAATGTTAGAAAAAGAGAATCTATTAAGAAAACCAATTAGGTTATTGGGTATAGGTGTTAGTAATATTTCTAAAGAAAGTCCAAAACAACTATCTTTATTTAATGACAAGATTAAAGAAGATAAACTGAGTAAGACAATAGATGGATTAAAAGATAAATTTGGTAACGATATTGTAAAGAGGGCAAGAAATTTAGACTAATTGGTATTATGGGTTTAAATTAAATTTTAAATATATTTATAAGATTTTTCGTTATATTAACTATTAGCTATTATAGGGGATATTATAGTATTAGGGTTTTAATAAATAGATAAATATTTAAAAAGGCTTAATTCCTAAATGAATTAAGCCTTTTTTTCTTTTTGTTGGTATATTTTAATTATTTATATTTTATTATGGAGTGGTAGAAAGCCTTTATTTGTTCTTTTTACTAAAAATGTTTAACCATTTTAGAAAGGAAGGTAGTCTAAACCCGCC
>JADQBV010000279.1 GCA_016278415.1 Halanaerobiales bacterium | reverse complement strand
ACAGAGATTAATTTGTCTAAGCTTGACAAACGAATTAAGGAGACTAAAATTCATGTTGCCTGTGATGTAAACAATCCCTTATACGGTCCAGATGGAGCAGCTTATATTTATGCTCCACAGAAAGGAGCGTCCCTAGAACAGGTTAAAATACTCGATAATAATTTAAGGTATTTTGCTGAATTAGTTAAGAAGGAACTGGGGTTGCATTTACAGGGTATTTCCGGTGCAGGTGCTGCCGGAGGCCTTGGAGCTGGTCTAGTGGCTTTTCTCAATGGTGAATTAAATTCTGGACTGGATATAATTCTAGCAAACTATAATATTGAAGAAATTCTACAGGGAGTTGACCTTGTTATTACCGGTGAAGGTAAAATTGATCAGCAGTCTTTAAGTGGGAAAGTACCAATAGGTGTTGCTAGAAGGGCTGCAAAGTATAATGTTCCGATTGTGGCTCTGACTGGTATATTTGATTATCAGGCATCTGCAGAGTTAAATAATTATATTGATGCAATTTTTTGTATTGCTCAGGAACCTGTTTCAATTAAAGAGGCTATTTCTAATACCTCTGAATGGATTGAAGTTACTTCAGAACAAATTATAAGGTTGTTAAAGCCTTTATTAAGAAAATCTTAATCAGCGTAACATACTATGATAAGATATATGGTGTAGAAAATCTATTTCCGTAAACCTTTACAAAAAAATATTGCAAAAAGTTTTGAAATTTGTTAATATTAATTATATATGATAGGGGTGCGTGATTGATGGGATTAACATTAAAAGATGTTGCGAAAGAAGTAGGAGTTTCCTATGCTACTGTATCAAGGGTTCTTAATAATCATCCAGATGTAAGTGAGATTACTAAAAAGAAAGTCCTTAGAAAAGTCAAAGAGATGGGTTATAAACCAAATGCTTTAGCCAGAGGTCTGGTAAAGAATGAGACAAATACAATTGGTTTGATAATTCCTGATATAACTAATCCTTTTTTCCCTGAGGTTGCCAGGGGTGTAGAAGAGGCTGCCGCAGAGGCTGGATTTTCAGTATTTTTGTGCAACACTAACTGGAATGAAGATAGAGAAGAAAAATATATAGATGTCTTACTTCAGAAACAGGTAGATGGTTTAATTGTAGCCCCTAGTTCAGAGAGACCTAGGCATCTAACTAAAATTAATAATTCAAATTTGAAGATGGTTTATATTACCAGGCTAGTTGATGAGGGTAATAGTACTTCTGTCACTATTGATAATGTTAGGGGTGCTGAAATGGCTGTAGAACATTTAATATCTTGTGGACATAAAAAAATTGCTTTCATTGGAGGTTTTCAGGATATGGAAGCTACCAGGGAACGGTTTGAGGGTTTTCAAAATGCAATGAGAAAACATAATATAGATATTAATAACGAATATATAAGAAGTGGTGAGTTTAAGCGTGAAACAGGATATACCTTGATGAATGAAATGCTGGATAGTGACTTACAACTAACAGCTGTTTTTACAGTTAATGATATGTTGGCATTAGGGGCAATGCAGGCAATTAAGAACAGAAGATTATCGATACCTAAAGATATTGCTGTAATAGGATTTGATGACATTGAATTTGCTTCCCTCCCTGAAATACAATTGTCAACTATTTCACAGCCCAAACATGAAATGGGAGTAATAGCATTTAATACCTTGTTAGACCAAATTAATAATAAGACTCCTTTAGCTCAAAAGAAAATACTCCTTGCTCCTAAATTGATAATTAGAGAAACTAGTTAAATTATGGGACGTATATTAATATTGTTATGATGTTTTAATTTATAAATTTTCGCTAGCTTGTAAACGTTTAATAAAAAATTGGTAAATGAAGCTGAAAAGATAAAAAATAAAATGAATGAGTTTAAAAGGTGTAGAGTAGGGAGGTGTGAATTCAACCTATATTATAGTATTCTTTGTAAACTTTTTTAAATAATAATGACGACATTTATTATGGATTTTTTTTAGACTTGTTACTAATTTTGGATAGGAGGAAAAGATAAATGCAATTTAAAGAGAATAGTAAAAGGGATTTTATAGCTATTGGACGAATAGGGGTTGATTTAAATGCCAATGAAACCCATAGGCCGATGGAAGAGACGGAAACATTTACCAAATATGTGGGTGGTTCTCCTGCCAATATTACTATTGGAATGAGAAGACTGGGTATGGAAGTAGGTTTTATTGGACGAATCTCTGATGACCAACACGGACGTTTTATTCTAAATTATTTCGAGCAAGAGGGTATTAATACAGACAATATAATTATCGATCAGTCAGGGGCTATGACTGGTTTAGCTTTTACTGAGATTAAAAGTCCGGCTGATTGTAGCATTTTAATGTACCGTGACAATGTAGCAGACCTGAAATTATGTACTGAAGATATAGATGAAGAATATATTAAGGATTCAAAAATTCTACAGATCTCAGGTACAGCACTGGCGAAAAGCCCTTCCAGAGAAGCAGTATTTATGGCTCTGGATTATGCAGTGAAACATAATACTGTAGTGGTCTTTGATCTCGATTATAGGGCATATTCCTGGAACAGTAAGGAAGAAACGGCTATATATTATAATCTTGTTGCTGAAAAGAGTGATGTTATTATTGGTTCCAGAGCGGAATTTGATATGATGGAAAGCATCTTAATGCCTAATAATGATAAAGATCGGAGGACTGCTCAGTACTGGTTTGAACACAAGGCAGAAATTGTGGTAATTAAACATGGTAAGGAGGGTTCGATCGCCTATCTTGCCAATGGTGATGCCTATCAGGTTAAACCCTTTCCGGCTAATGTAGTGAAGACATTTGGTGGTGGAGATGCCTATGCTTCGGCTTTTATCTATAGCTTATTACAGGGCTGGAGTATCGATAAGTGTCTGGATTTTGGCAGTGCTTCGGCAGCAATAGTTGTATCCAGTCACAGTTGTTCTGATGCTATGCCATCAGTAGATGATATTAGTAAATATATTGAAAAGAGTAAGGCAGAACATGGAGAGATGGTCAGAAAAATATAGGGGGAAAATATGTTAGTAAATATGAAAGATATGCTGGAGATGGCTGCGGGTAAGGACTATGCCATACCCGGCTTTAATGTCTATGGTTATGAGGATGCAGCTGCTGCAATCAGGGCAGCAGAGAAGATAGGGGCACCTCTTATTATTATGGCTAACAAAGATGCTGTGGAACATATGGAGGTAGAATACCTGGGGGGTTTACTGACTGCACTTGCAGGAGGTGCTGGGGTTCCGGTTGTTGTTCACCTTGATCATGCAAAAGATTATAGTATTATCGTTCGAGCTATCAAGGCAGGTTTTAGTTCGGTAATGTATGATGGTTCACAGCTGCCCCTTCAGGATAATATTTCCCGGACCAGGGAGGTAGTAAGGCTGGCCGAGGCCTGTGGAGTATCGGTGGAGGCAGAGATTGGTTCAGTTGGCTATAGTGATCCATCTATTAAAGCAAAGGCTATCTATACAGATACAGCAGAGGCAGAAGAGTTTGCCGAAAAAACTGGAGTTGATGCCCTCGCTGTAGCAATAGGAACAGTCCATCGGATGAAGATACAGGAGGCCTCGATTCAATATGATAGACTTGCTGAAATAGAAAAAGCGGTTGAAATTCCTCTAGTAATTCATGGTTCGAGTGGTGTTAAGGATATTGATTTAAAGAAACTGATTAAACATAGAGTTGCCAAGGTAAATATTGGAACTGCACTAAGAATGGCTTTTGGTAATACTTTACGGGAAGAATTTGTTCAAAAAGAAGATGAGTTTGACAGAATCAAGCTATTTAAAAAACCAATGCAGGCAATTGAAGAGGTTGTTCTGGAAAAATATAAGCTACTTGGATTCAATTAACGATTTCTTTTTAAAATTAACTTATATAAAATTAGGCTGTAAGCAAAGAAATCAGGAAAAAATTATTTCCGACATGTAGTAAAAGAGGAAAATAATCAACTAGAAATTTGAAAAGTTTTTAGAGGAGGGATAAGATGCTGGCAAAACAGAAAAAAGTACTCGATTATGGATACAATAGTATTATGGAGATGGACAGTAAGTACAAAGATATGATGATGGATTTTGGAATATTGAAATTAAAAAGTGGTCAAGAAGAGATATTTAATGATTCAGAAAAGGAATCTGCTTATTTACTTATCGAAGGTGAAATAGTATTGAGCTGGGGTGAAGAAGAAAAAATTATTAGTAGAGAATCATGTTTTGATCAAGACCCCTATGCCTTACATGTGGCAAGAGGAGTAGAAGTGAAGGTAACTGCTAAAAGGGAATCAGAAGTATTAGTTCAAAAAACAGTTAATGAAAGAGATTTTGAACCTGTATTTTACGAACCTGGTGATTACAGGGTGGATACCTTCGGAGATAATTTAATGAATAACACAGCAAAAAGACAGGTTAAAACGATCTTTGACTATGATAATGCCCCATATTCTAATATGGTACTGGGGGAGGTAATTGATTATCCAGGTAAGTGGTCAAGTTTTCCACCACATTCCCATATACAACCAGAGATATATTATTATCGATTTAATAAATTACAGGGTTTTGGTGGTGCATTTATCGGTGATGATGTCTATAAGGTAGAGCATAATGATGCAGTAGCAATACCGGGTGGACTGGTTCATCCTCAGGTTTCTGCACCAGGATATGCAATGTATTACTGCTGGATGATTAGACATCTAGAGAACAATCCCTGGACTGACCGGGTGGATGATCCCGATCATAAGTGGTTATATGACCAGGATGCTAAGATATGGCCAGAAAAGTAAGATTGGATGTTTTAAATAACAATAGGAGGTGTCTATGTGGAAACAATTAGATTAACAATGGCTCAGGCATTAATTAAATTTTTGGATAATCAATATCTCGAGATAGATGATAGAGAGAATAAGTTTGTTGAAGGTGTTTTTACAATCTTTGGACATGGTAATGTAGTGGGACTAGGTCAGGCACTGGCACAGGATTCAGGTGAACTGATAGTTAGGCAGGGACGTAATGAACAGGGTATGGCCCATGCTGCTACAGCTT
>JADQBV010000435.1 GCA_016278415.1 Halanaerobiales bacterium | reverse complement strand
TTCATTTTGATGATATTGGTGGTAGTGTAGACTTGGATTCTAAATACACACAAGTCAGAGGATCAGATTTTAATGGTAAGTTTAAAGGAAGAATAAGCTATGGTCAACTTCAATTGTCGGATATAAATAATGATGTTGAGGTAGACTCTAGATATACTGGTCTGGAAATAGAGTTAGATAAAGGCTTGAGTAATTACAGTTTATATTGTGAGACTGAGTATGGTGAAATAAATAGCAATTTACCATTTAATGTAGTAGAAGAAGATAATACAAAAGTTCTAGAAGGTACTGAAGGAACTGGAGATATATCAATAAATATTGTAAGTGATCATGGTGAAATAGATGTAGATAAATAGACTAAGTAAGAATTGATAGTACAAATATTTTTGAAATAAAGGAATAAAGAGAAGAACTAAAATAAATGTATAGTAAGAAATAACCTTAAGAGGATTAAACTAATAGTTTGTACAACAAGTAAGACCCCTGCTAGAATATCAGCAAGGGTCTTATAATAATTCTTTATAATATTTTAATATATTATATTATCAATGGTTGAGTAAATATAGGTTATCGAATTGTGTACATCTAACTTCCTCTTCAAAATTACTTCCATATTTTGAACGAACAATTTTAGACATTAAGTTTGAAGTAAAAGTAATAAGTTAATTAATTTGAACTCTGGACCTTTTTAAATCTAGCAAATACATTGTTCAAAACATACTTTAACCAGATTGCCCCTAAGATAAAGCTAATTGTTTCGGCAATAGGGAAGGCATACCAGACTGCACTTAGTCCAAAATACTTACTTAACAGTATAAAGGCAGGAATTAATATTAACAATTGTCTGGCCACAGATAAAACTAGACTTGGCATACCTTTACCAATAGCCTGGAATGTTGTAGAAATTATAATAGCTGGACCTATAATTGGAAAGGCCAAACTTATTCTTTTGAGGGCCATGGAGCCTATTCTTAGGAGTTCGGGATCTGTAGTAAATAAGGATGTCAACTGTCTTGAGAATAATTGAAACGAAATAAACCCTAAAACTGTAAAACTAATAGCAACAATAAAAGCTGATTTTATAGTTTTCTTCATTCGTTCTGGGTTATTATGACCATAATTATAACCCATAATCGGCATATAGCCTTGATTTAATCCAAATACCGGCATAAATACGAAAGACTGAAGTTTGAAATATATACCCCCTGCAGCGACAGCTGTAGCCGAGTATGAATCCAAGATTATATTTAATACAGCTATCATAACACTAGCTAGTGACTGCATAATAATAGCTGGAAGTCCTACTCTATATATTTCTTTAATAATTTTAAAATCAGGCTTGAATTTTTTAAAGTCAATTTTTAGTTCGTTTTTACCACTGAAGAGAATAAACAAGAGGAAAATACCACTAATTATACGTGAAAATACAGTAGCGATAGCAGCTCCTGCTATACCTAATCTAGGGAATGGACCTAAACCGTATATTATAAATGGATCAAGTACTATATTTATAATAGCACCAATAAGCATAGTAACCATTGGAAGAAATGTATTGCCTTCGCCACGAAGGATGTTGTTTCCTATTATCGGTAAAAATAAAGCAATTGAACCAAGTAAAATAATACTGATATAATCTGTTCCAAGTTCTATTAACTGTTGGTCATTTGTAAAAAGTCCAATAAGTTTATCTGATAATAAATACCCACCTATTCCAAAGATTACACCATATATTAATGTAATAACAAGGACATGTTTTGCTGCACTGGTAGCTTGTTCACGATTGCCTCTTCCTAATTGACGAGATATGTATGAACTAGTTCCGACACCTGTTCCTACTGCAATAGAAATAAGTATGATTTGAATAGGGAAAGCAAGTGATAATGCTGCTAGTGCTTCCTTACTGAGACGCCCTACATAGATGCTATCTACTACGTTATACATAGCTTGAATGAACATTGCAATTATAGAGGGTATTGATAGTTTGATTAATAAAGGTATTATGGGTTCTGTTCCTAATCTCTTTGATTTGTTTTTAGTTTTCATGAATTACACCTCGTGATTTTTTGTAATTAAGTATAAAGCAATATTACCATGATACATAAGATAAAATTAATTGTCAAACAAATTCTGCCTTTTCAGAGAATTTAATGATTGCAAGTTAAAAGATTTTATCGAGAATTAAAGATTATTGTTTTGGTTTCAGTTATTTTTTATAGTGTTTCCTAAATATAATGAGGTAAAATATCTTATGATACAATAAAGCAGGTAAAATATTGCAGGAGAACTATAGTTAGTATATAATTAAAGTAATAATATAAGTACTTGATTCTTTAGTATAGATATATTATTAATTTTATACCTATCTTGGGAGGTTGCTTTTGTGAAAAAGTACAGTGTATTATTATTTGACGCAGACGGAACATTGTTTGATTTTGATAAAGCTGAATATTATGCTTTAGAGAAATCAATTAATTTCTTTGGAAGGGATTTTGAAACAGATATACATTTAGAAAACTATAGAGAGATTAATAATAAAATATGGAAAGATTTTGAGAAAGGGCTTATTACAGCTGAGGAGCTGAAAATTGAACGTTTTAGAAGGTTTATAAGTCAGATTAACGAAGATATAGAGGCTGAGTTATTTGCTAAAAAATATTTAGATTTTTTATCTGAAGCTGTTTTTTTAATAGAAGGAGCAGAGGAGCTATTAGCTCATCTATCTAAGGAGTATAGAATTCTATTATTAACAAATGGATTAGCCAAAGTTCAACGCAAAAGATTGGCTTTATCTCCTATTAGCAAATACTTTGAAGATATTGTAATATCAGAAGAATTGGGAATTGCTAAACCTGATCCACGGATCTTTAGCCATTCTTTAGAAAAATTAAATTTTTCAGAGAAAGAAAAAGTAATCGTGGTTGGAGATAGTTTAAGTTCAGATATAAGAGGGGGAATTGCCTATGGTATTGATACTTGTTGGTATAATCCCTACAATGAAAATTTACCAGAGGAGTATATGCCAACTTACCAAATTAATAAGTTAGAGGAATTACATGAAATTTTAAATTGATTTTTTTAAGGCTGAGTATCGATTTTCAAATAATACTAATGTAGGTGAGATATTATGGTAAAAAAGGCTTCATTGAATGAGGAATTGTTTTTAGTTTTATTATTAAAAGGGAATGTTCTGAAATATTCAAAAAATATTCAAGGGATTATAGCAAACCACTATGATATATATGAAGATGGTATATATCCAGAGTTGCATATTACTTTAGATAGGATAAAAAAGCATCGTTTTAACGATGCTGTTACAGTTATTGAAAAGGTATTAAAAGAGACTGAATTTAATAGCGTGAATATCGAACTTGATAAGTTTGTATGTTTTAGAAATGAGGAAAAATTCCTAGTTTTAAAGATTAAGGAAACACCCTCATTAACTAAATTTTCTGCTTGTCTGCATCAGGCTTTATCAGATGAGGATATTTCAGTAATAAACAATTATCAGGATTGGGCCTTTCACATTACAGTGTTAAGCAGTATATTTGCTCAAAATCCAATTACTGATTTTGATTTTGAAAGCCTGTGTTTATTTCTAGAAGGCAAGGAAAAAGACTATAAATCATCAAGTGATAGACTTGAAATATGGAGTCCGACTATTGATCCTACTGAGAAGTGTCTTGCTTCATTTCAAATTAAGTGAATATATTTATTAGCCAAATAAATAATGGTATAGTAAATAAAGATAAAAGAGTGGTAAAAAATATGCCTTCTGAGGCAAATGTATAATCACTATCAAACTTCTCTGCAAAGATAACACTAATAGCTCCTGATGGCATGGCTAGCATTATGATACTAATGCTTGCTACCATTTCAGGAAGTGGTAATAGTTTTATAAAGAATAGAGCTGTTATTGGTATAATAAAAAGCTTTAGAATAATAACGTAATATAAAATTTTATCTTTGAGTATATTAATAAATTTGATATTTGTTAATGAACCACCTATAATCAACATTGAGAGAGGAAAAGTCATCTGACTTATTGTTACTATAGCACCATGTACAGGTCCTAGATTAATTTTAGTAACTAGTAAGACGAATCCTATCAATAAGGCAACGGTCCCATGATTGATTAACTTTCGCCATTGAATTGCACTATCGTTCCCTTCATCCAAACTGAATACCTGTATGCCATATGTCCATAAGAATATATTAAATATAATATTATTTATAATTGTATAGACCACAGCTTCTGCTGGGAAAATAGAACTTACTACTGGTATCCCCATATAACCTACATTACCAAAAATTATTAAAGATTTAAATACGGTTTTTTTATTTTGAGAACATTTTAATTTTCTAGCAATAAGACTTGACAATATTATTATAATTATGTAGCTGAGAAATGAGATTATTGTCATCAGTCCTAAATTTCTTATAATTTCTCTGCTAAGTGTAATTTCCAATATTGATTTAATAATAAGTGCAGGCATAGTAACTTCAATTAATAATCTTGAAAACCCCTTATTTATTTCCTCATTTATAATATTGATTTTCCTAATTATATAACCAACGATTATCATAATAAACAATACAAGAATTTGATTTACTAAAACACTAAACTCCATATAAACATCCTCTCTTATGTTCTTATTATCTTATTTTTATCTTAAATTACTTATGGTATCATTAACTATTAATACTATTACTAACTATATTATTATAACTATCATTACCATATTACTATATGACTTAGTATAATAAGGTGGCTCACATAATTAGAAATTAGATTGAATTAGAGGGGTTAATTTAAAATATTTTAACATTTAGTATCCCTATTGTCAAAATCTTTTCGGGAATTAATTGTCCTATTTATACTATCAAAAATTTTCTAATTTAAACAAAAAAAAGACCAGGGTATAAAATCTACCCTGGGAAATGCGCTAATAAACTATTTTTTTAATAACCGCCGTTCAAGTAGTAGTCTATTATTGTGTGTTCTTTCAGGTTTTCCATTTTTTCTTCCAAATTCCTTCTTTTATAGAATTTGTCTTGTTTGGAATCCCTTTTTTTCTT
>JADQBV010000188.1 GCA_016278415.1 Halanaerobiales bacterium | reverse complement strand
GCTGTATTAATAATTCTCTCACTAAACATCTTTTCTGCTTTCACTTCACTCCTGGCATTTTCTATCTTAGTATTTGTATAAATAAGGTATATGGCAAAAAATATCAGGAATATAAGGAGCATCAAGGTACTAATAACATATTGCCTTGATATAATAAAATTACTCTTTGGTCGATTTACTATTATACTATCTTTAGGTAGGTTTCTTAAATTTATAGCGAAATTCTCCAATTGTCTATAGTCAAAGATATAGGGGTTAGGGCTCTCCCTAATCACCTCAAGATCGGCAATAGGAGTACCTTCTAAATATTTTACTGCCATACTTGCCGCCAATTCACCCATTCTTACTCCACTGACTACCTTCCCACCTACAACACCATGACCAAGGTAGAAGTCCCATAAACCATAGATAGGAACATCTTTGTTGGCTTCTGAAAGTAAGCTGGCAATACGGAAAAAGGAGAGTGTCTTCCCCTGATCATTACTTATACTGGATATTAACAGAACAATCGAATCATCTCCCACTCCCTTTAAATCCTCTACAATTTTTGATAGTTTCAGATGGTCTCGAAAAGAAAAAGTAGCTTTATCCTGATACTCTGGTATAATCTCTTCTAATTGTATTTTATTTATATGATATGTAGTGGTATGATCTCCATAGATAATAATGTTTTTCTTTCCCGGGTGTAATTTTAAGGCTATATCTATGGTCTCTCTAAAAGAAAGGTCCTCGGCTATCCCGGTAATACTATCATAACCCTCTAGCATATCATCTTCGAAACCATTTACACCAGTAAAGATAACTGGTGTTGAGGGAAAAATTTCCCTGCCATATTCCCCTAAAAAGAGTAAGGCATTATTATCACTGGCAATTATTAGATCAAAACTATCATCTTTATATTTATAACGATAAAAGTGAGCTAGTTCCTTAAAGTACTCTACAGTATTAGGCCTTTTACTATCCATATATTCATAATATAAGCCATAATCAAGACCCGAACTATTAAACACCTTCTCTATACCCTGATTGATATCTCTATCCCAGAGTAAAGATTCCTGGTATGAATGGAATATTAATACACGGTGGTGACCTGCTGCTTGCAGCTGAACGCTACTACAGATATCAACTGTAACTATCATCAAGAGAACAAGAAGAAAAAATAAAAGGTATTTCTTTGACAGAGTAAAATAATTTCGGCTGTGCAAGCCTACACACCTACTTCCTGAGAACTCTTATACTTACGAATTTGAGTGTTTTATCAAATTAAAGCATAATTATGTCTGATTTTTGTTTATTATATCACTTTTTAAGGACTTTTAAAAGTAAAGTAAGAAAAGCCGTAAAAACCTTTTATTTATAAGGTCCTTACGGCTTGGTAGTAACTTTACCTCTATTAAAATAATGGATTACTGGATAAAATCTTATAACTCTATCCAGGGATCAAGACCAAGGGGTTTATCAGGATTAATTCCCCGTTCTAATGCCTTATAATAAGCGATCACCTGTGAAATAAAGATGAACGGAATTCCTTTAACAGAATAATTTTCATAATCACTAACTTTAATATGATAATCTGCTCCAATTTCTTCTTTTCCACCAAAACTAATAACTTTTGCTCCCTTATTCTTAATATCTTTTATAAGCTCACGTTGATATGATGATTCAAATGGAGCAACAGCCATTATTACCAGGGTTTCATCATCAATTAATACCATAGGTCCATGCCTTAGATCTAACACATGATAATAATTTGATGGTAGTTGAGGTATTTCTTTAAATGCTATTGCCGCTTCATTGGCAATGCCCCCCAATTCTGAATCAGCTAGTAAAACAACCTTATTCCATGTATTATTCTTAGCTATTTTCTCAAGCAAGGTGGTATATTCATTAATATACTCCTCACCATTATTAATGGCTATTTTAATCTCATTTAATATTGAATCATCATTATTTATGATGGCTAGCAAGAGTAAATTAGAGGTATAAAAATTTGTAACTGTCCTCGTCTGACAAACACTTTCATCAAAAGCCCAGGGTAATTCAATATTTAGATCGACAATATTGCCAAGTTCAGAATCGGTTCTCGCTGAAATTAATATACAAGGTGTATTGAACTCTTTCCTGGCTTTCTTTACAGCAGCTAAAACCTCACTAGTGCTTCCGGATCTAGAATTTACAACAAGCAGTGTATCCTTTAGTATATTTCTGTAAAAAGGAAAATTTATCATCAAATCACCTGCTGGAATAGAATTTGCAGGGATACCTAATTGCACCTTTGTACTAATTTCACCTGATTGCGCTAGACAATATGATGACCCACAGCCAATGAACGTTATACTATTATAGTTTATCTTGTTTATAAAATTACTTATTTCCTCGGTTTTTTCAAGAAAGTACTGATATGTTTTATCCAATGCCTCATATTGATTAAAAATTTCTTTTTCAGTTAAATACATTATAATCACCTCTCCATTTAATATTATATTTTTTTCTGCTTAACTTCCGAAATAGTATTTGTTGCTATAGCATAAGTATTTAATACTCCCTTAATCCTATCTTTAAGTAATACACGTGGTTTGTTTTCAATTAATCCATTTCTTATTCTTGTATATTGTTCAGGCATAAATTGACTAATTAATGTAAGTGGTATATCAAATTTTTCTAGATTTGTTAGTAGTCTATCAACGGCTTCTTCCAACTCAGGAACAGACCAATAGTAACGTGACCTATCAGACAAACTATATTTCCTGGCTAATTTTAATTTATCTTTTTCACCCTGATAATAGCTCTGCCAATTTTCTGGATTATTAATCATTACTTCTTCTAATTTGGAAATAAGTTTAGATTGTTGTTTATCATCTATTAATTCTTCTTCTATAAAACTTAAATCAAATAAGGCCTCTCTCATAGCATAAGTTAATGCAGGTCCTACTTTTAAAATAGCAAAACCATCTTCAACCAGTTCCCTTAAGGCCCTGGGGGTCTGATAATCTGTTGAATGAGCCTCAAATATAAGGTTTTGATGTTCCTTAAGTTGTTTGCTTAAACTCAAAGCATTTTCATGATTATAGTCCTCTATATCGTAGGCCCCAAACTCTACTCCAGGCTGTACTACGGTTGCAATAACTCTCTGCCAGGCATTATTTAAATTATTTTTTAAAAAATGTTTTTTAAAAATTGATACTGTTTCTTCAAAATCTTCAACAGAGGTTACTTCAATCCTATTATCAGAGGAATCAGTACCCCCAGGTACAGGGACCTCAGTACCAATAACATAAATTGGCGGTTCAGCTGATGGTTTTTCTTCCCTCAATTTTCTATAAGACCTTTCCGATACTTCGGCAAGTGTTGCGGTTCTTGCAGCTATTAAATCAGAATCTAATGGCTTATTGTGATCACCAGGATCATCTGCTAAATGCATACTGGTATCTAAGTGAATCTTATTGTATCCAGCCATAATATAGTCTTTAACCATTTTGGAGGCATTTTTCATGGCTACAGTAGCCTTTTCTTTTTTCCATGGATTTGGGCCTAAATGATCACCACCCAAAATAACTCTACTACTTCCAAGTCCAACTTTATCTGCTATATTCATTACAAAATTCCGAAAATCTTCAGGTTTCATACCAGTATAACCACCAAATTGATTCACCTGATTACAGGTAGACTCAATTAAAATATGACTATTATCTTCAACAGCCTTTTCTAAAGCAGCTTCTATGACAAACTTATTAGCAGTACATACTGAATAAATACCTTTTGCTATATCTTTATGTTGTTCTTTTACTATTTTTAATAATTCAGTATTTCTATTCATTTTAAACCCCTTCCGTAATTTTTCGAAAATTTATTATTTGAAATATATATTCTACAAATTTAAGTTAATATGCGATTCGACTGACAAAGTCTAATTTTTTCTTTAACAACAGCTTTGACTGCCTTTTTACCAATTCCCATATATTTTCTGGGGTCATTACCTTTAGGATTCTTCAAAAAATAGTTGTATATTGCTTCTGCCATGGGTATTTTTAGCTCTGTTGCTATATTTACTTTACAAATACCATTCTCCATGGATTTAATAATACTTCTGTTAGGTACTCCCGAAGCCCCATGTAAAACCAGTGGTAAATCAACAAGTGCCTTTATCTCTTTTAGACGTTTAAAGTCCAATTTTGGTTCACCCTTATAGACTCCATGGGCTGTACCAATGGCCACAGCAAGTGTATCGACTCCTGTTGCTTTTACAAAAGATTCAGCTTCCTCTGGAAGTGTTAATGCAGCTTCCCATTCATCTACAGTGATATTATCTTCAGTACCACCAATTCTACCTATTTCACCTTCAACTGCAACGCCAGCTGCATGAGCAATCTCTGTTACCTTTTTTACTAAATCAACATTTTCTTTATACGGTAAATGTGAACCATCAATCATTACTGAATTATATCCGTTCCTTATACACTGAATCACTATCTCAAAAGACGGACAATGATCTAAATGTAAAGAAATCGGTATATCATAAAGCTGTGCAGCAGTCTTCACAATTGCAGCTATATATGGAATCCCGGCATGTTTTAGTGTTCCTGGAGTAGTTTGAATTATGACAGGTGAATTTTCCTCAACTGCACTCTCTACAACAGCCTGGATCATTTCCATATTATGAATATTAAAAGCAACAACTGATACGCCAATTTCCTGGGCTTTTTTTATATATGGTAATGGGTTAACTAATGGCATACAATTTCTCTCCTTATATTTCTATATAATGTTTTATAAAATTAGTTAAACTAAATCATTCAAAATGATGATTCTTTTGGTCTTCCACTAAATTCTCTACTACTTTTTTCAAATTATTTGCTTTACCATCTATTTTTAGAGCATAAAGAGCTGCACCCAATACTGGTTCAAGAATTGGTTTTACTAGTTTTACTTGATAATCATTAAGGAAGTTAATAAGCGGTACTAAAATGTGTTTCCCAGCCTTAAACACTCCACCGGAATATGAAATTTTTATGTCTTTATCATTATCAAAGTCCAATTTGTTTACTAATGCTTTAACAGTTAAACTATTTTCATATGC
>JADQBV010000376.1 GCA_016278415.1 Halanaerobiales bacterium | reverse complement strand
CCTGAAGTAATAACTATAACTGTACCCGCCATTAAGGTTCCCCCTTTATGTATTTAAAATCTTTATCTTAACTGCAATTCTTCTACTATAATTGCACCATCTTTAACATAAGCCCTTTCAGGCGCTGCTGGTTCTATATCTTTTAATTCGTCAGGCGAACGTGATATAACATTACCTATACGCAATTGTGTAGGTTGCAGTTTTAATGCGATTATCTGCGAATCATTGGAGCCTGCCGCTCCCGCGTGCACAACACCCCGAAGCTTGCCAAACACAAGAATATCTTCACCTGCGATAACCTCTGCACCTGGATTAACATCCCCAATAATAACAATATTCGCCGGATATTTAACTCTCTGTCCTGAGCGTATTGTTCTATTAATTAAGATAGTATCCATGCTTCTATTCTTTTCTTGAATTTGCTCAGCTTGTTCACTTTGTTGACTATGCTCACTTGAAAAATAAATATTCTCCACACTTTCATATCGTGATAAAAGCACAATAAGTTCTTTCATTTCTTGAGCTGATAATACTAGTCCATTGGGATTAATATACAAGTCTACACCAGTAAAAAAATTACTGGCATCATCAGTATGTTTCAAAAGAGCTTCCTTTATATCTTCAAAACTCTTCTCTGAATTAAGACTAATATATACTCCTTTAGTTGTGACCTTGAAAGAAATTGCATCCATAAGTCTTCTCCTCTGTTTCTCAACTATTGTTAATAAAAAATAACCTGTATATAATATTCGTTAAAAAATATGAAAATCCTTCTTATAACGAGTATTTAATTGTTTGGCGATTCTGCTTCAACTGTTTCTTCAATCCCAAAGTATTCCTCAAATATCTTAACAGCAATGGGAAGTGTATATGCACTGGAATTACCTTCTTCTAGAAATACAAGAACAGCAATTTCAGGATTATCTACTGGTGCAAAGCCAGCAAACCAACCATGGTTAGCTCCAGTAGCACTGGTCTGTGCAGTACCGGTTTTTCCAGCTACTTTTACAGGAAAGTCAATAAAATATTTAGAAGCAGTACCATAAGAGGAATTTGTAACCTCTGTCATACCTCTTTTTAGTATATCATAGGTCTCTTTATCAAAAGGTAACCGCCTAATAAGCTCTGGTTTATAATCTATAATAAGGTCATTATTAGCAGCAACAATTTTGTTGACTAGCTGTGGTTTATATAAATTACCGCCATTTGCTATAGCAGATATCATATTAATCATTTGTAATGGAGTTGTAGTAATTTTCTGTCCAATAGATAAATGTACTGCATCACCAGGATACCAAATTTCTCCTTGAGTTTCCATTTTCCAGTCATTATCAGGAACAAGTCCTTCCTTTTCGTTAGGTAAATCTATACCGGTCTTGCTACCAAGACCATACTGACGGGCAGTCCATGCTAATTTCTCACCTTTATACTCTTTATATAATTGATGACCAAGTTGATAAAAAACAACATTGTTAGAGCGGGCTATAGCTTTGGTAAAGGACAGTTTACCCTCACCACCTGTATGCCAATTTCGATATTCCCATTGTCCAATTGTATATTTACCAGACCGATCAACGAAAACAGTATCAGCCCTAACCCCTAAGTTTTCAATTGCTGCAGTTCCGGTAACAAGCTTAAAAATAGAACCAGGGTTCACCTGACTCATTATAGTCCTATTATATAAAGGATTTAGCGGGTCTTCATTAAGCAAATTGAATTCTTCATAAGATAATCCCCTAACAAAATCATTTAAATCATACCCTGGTTTACTAACCATAGAGATAATAGCACCTGTATTAGGGTCCATTACAATCGCAGCAGCACCAGTTGGTGGATATAATTCAGGATCCTTTTCTGCAATTTGACGTAAATTATATAATTCTTCTTCCAACATTTTTTCTACGTATTGCTGTAATTCCAGATCAATATTTAGCACTAGATTATTACCAGCAACAGGTGGTTTAATACTCAGGGTTTTTACTTTCTTACCACGGCTATTTACCTCTAGTTGTTCTATTCCACTATGTCCTCTAAGGAAAAGCTCATACTCCTTCTCCAAACCAGTTTTACCAATAATATCTCCACCATTATAATTAAAACCATCTGCAGTATAGGCCTGTAATTCATCTAGACTAATTTCCCCAACATAACCAATTAGGTGTGGTGCAAGATCACCATAAACATACTCTCTCATAGATGATTCTTCAATTAAGATACCAGGTAGATTTCCACTATTTTCTTTAACTATAACCATTGTTTCTCTTGAAATATTACGTTTTAATAATACCGCTGAAGAACTATGGCTATTGTCCCTTAGATAATTACTCATTAATAAATCGGTATCAATTTTTGTTATCTCCCCTAGAATTAATAATAACTCTTCAAGTTCAAATTCTGGTGGAACTTCATTAGGCAATAGGTATAGATTATAAGATTCTTTATTAGATACTAGGATATTATTATTTCGGTCTATAATCTTACCTCTCGGAGCACTTATAGGGCGTTCTGATAATCTATTACCTTCAGATAATTGGTAATAGTAATTACCCATTAACAATTGCAATTGTCCGGCACGAAGTGCTAAAATTATTAATATAGTAGCAACAATTATTCTTAAAATATTAACTCTATTATTCATAGTAAGTCCCACCGAATTCGGCAATCCTATAATAAATGTAATAAATAAAAAAACCTAAAATAGCGTTTAATATCGCCTCTGGGAGAATTATTGATTTTAAAGCAGAATAGTAGTTGACCCTGAAAATTAACTTTTCGGATAAAAGTATAACCAGGGTTTCATGTATAATTGTCATAGCAAATATAATAATTGGTGGAAAGATAATTTTTTCTTTAAATACTATACCTTCTAAAAAGCCAGATAAGCCACCTGTAAATGTCTTTATCACCGTAAACATTCCAAACATACCTCCCAGAAAGAGGTCCTGTAATAGGCCTGCTACAAAGCCAAATCCAGTTCCATACCTTATTCCCCAGACAAGCCCAGAAACAACAGAAATGATAAGTATAAAATCCGGTCTAACATTATTAAATATAAAATCTGGGGGAATAACCAACTGTAGCATCAACGCCAAAATTATTATCAACAGATTAACAAAAAACCTTCTGATTATCCTCCCCCCCTTCAATACTATAGTCATTATTAATATTTTTTTGAATTAAAACTTTAAAGAATGCTGTGATGAGGCTTAAAATTCTGTGATTATTAGTACTTCTTCAATTGTATTTAAATTCATAAACAATTTTACCTCTGCTTTTTGAGAGAGACCATAGTTATCATTTTCTACTGTAATTACCTCACCAATAGGTAATCCTTTAGGGTAACTATTTGACAATCCAGAAGTAACAATTGTATCCCCGACTTTTATATCTCCTTCAGCACTTGATTTGTTCCAAGATATATTAGTCATGATGTTAATACGTGGTTCATTAAGTTGGCCTTTTATAAGACCAATAGCCCTTGAAGCCGGTCTGCTGACAATTCCACCAACTACAAAGTCTAGATTATTACATAATAAAACCTGTGACGAATATGCCCCGACATACACTATCCTTCCAACAAGTGCGCCATTATAAGTAATAACTGGCATTCTCTCTTCTACACCATCTACAGAACCCTGATCGACAATAATACGATCATCCCAATGAGTAGATGTATAACCTATTACCCGAGAACCAATACTACTAAATGACATCCTTTTTTTAAATGATAATAATTCCCTTAATCTTATATTCTCATTTCTATATTTCTCATTTAACTGATCCTCAACCTTATAGCCGGATATTTCTTTACTAAGACGATTATTTTCAGCAATTAGTTGGTCTATATTCATAATGCCAATCCAGTAATTTTTTACTGAATTATAAAAGCCAGTAGTATATTCCATAATTGGAGTGAGAAGATTATAAACGCCTTTTTCAACCCAACTTAAAAAAGGTATGTTGAGACCTGAAAATTTAATAATACCTAGCCCTGCTATAATTATAATCAATACCAGTGCTACAACTAAAGTTGTCTTATTTAATCTACTCAAACTATCACCGCCCGTCTATATTTTAAGAAATCTTTTTGGGTGATTGAAGTACACTTTTAAGGGTTTTAATCTCTTCAAGAACAATACCAGTCCCCTTCACTACACAGTCTAGCGGTTCATCTGCTATATGAACAGGCATCTGTGTTTCTTGAATCAATAATTTATCTAAACCTTTTAATAATGCCCCCCCACCAGTCAAAATGATTCCTCTATCCATTATATCAGCTGAAAGCTCAGGTGGTGTTTGTTCTAAGGTATACTTCACTGCATCGATAATTGAGGTAACCGGATCCTTAAGTGCATCTCTTATTTCTTTGGAAGTAATCTCCAGCGTCTTTGGCAATCCAGTTACAAGATCCCTTCCCCTAACATCTTTTACCTTCTCTTCTATACTTTCATCACTCAGAGCTGTACCAATCTCCATTTTTATTTCTTCTGCCGTTCTTTCACCAATCATTAATTTATACTTTTTCTTTATATAATGAATAATGCTCTCATCCATTTCATCTCCACCAACACGTATGGAGCGACTGCTTACTATACCACCCAGTGATATAACCGCAACTTCTGTTGTACCTCCCCCAATATCTACCACCATATTACCAGTAGGTTCATGAACTGGAAGACCGGCACCAAATGCTGCAGCCATTGGCTCTTCTATTGTATAAGCTTCACGGGCACCAGCATGTGTAGCTGCATCAAGGACAGCCCTTTTTTCAACTTCAGTTACCCCAGATGGAACACAAATAATAATCCTTGGGCGGACTAATCTAGACCTTTTATGTGCTTTAGTAATAAAATATCTAATCATAGTCTCAGTAACATCAAAATCGGCAATTACCCCATCTTTCATTGGTCTAACAGCGATAATATTACCAGGAGTACGTCCAATCATCCGTTTAGCTTCATCTCCAACTGCAAGAACATCTTGTTTGTTATCTCTTAAGGCAACTACTGAGGGCTCCCGGATTATTACTCCTTTTCCTTTTACATATACTAATGTATTAGCAGTACCCAAATCAATTCCTAAATCACGTGAAAACGGAGCACTGACAAAATTAAAAACCATTATTACTTCCCCTTTCTATATAAAAA
>JADQBV010000017.1 GCA_016278415.1 Halanaerobiales bacterium | reverse complement strand
TTTTTGCAAAAAGAAAGCCACTTCCTTACTATGATGGATTTTAAGGAAAAATTGTTTCCTAACGATAAATTAATAGTAAAAGAAGAAAAGCTGGCTATTTTATTTTACGAGCTTTTAACAGATGATGAGAAGGGTAAACTGGAAATAGATGATTATTTTGACTCCATAGATCTTTCTGCCAAGTTTTTTAATTTTTATAGAGAATTACATGAATATAAAGTAGATAAATTGGAAGATCTACGGGATTGGCAGCAGGAAAAATATGAGATAATGGAGTCAATTCGGAAAAGGTATCTTAAGAAATTGGATGAGATAAATTATATCGATAGCACCCTCGTTTTTGACTTTCAATACTTTAATGATTATTATCTTTCAGAATATCAAGAGATTGTTTTTATAAATAAAATTGATTTTACTCCCTGGGAAAAAGATCTGCTGAATAGAATCGAGGAAAGTGGATATAGTGTAAAACTTTATTTACAGTTAGATAAGAGGGATTATGATATATCTAATTTAAAGATTAAAGACTTTACTTTACCAGAAAAGCCTGTCTCAAATATAGAGTTATACCATACAGAAGAAGATTTGTTGCAGATTGTTAATTTAATTAGTATAGTGAATGATAATAATATGGACCAAATTATGAGAAAACCATCTGATAGCAGATATGTAGATAAGATAAATAAAAATACAAGCAAAAAAAATAATAATATAAAGTTTGAAAATATAGATAAGAACAAGGAAATAAGGAATATTTGTATTCTCGATGCAAACTTTGAGGATAGTAGTTATCAACAGCTCTTATCACCTGAAATGATTCAGGTAGATAAAGAGATATCTTTTACAGAGACTCAGCTCTATAAATACCTTGAATATCTTTATAATATATTAGGTAGTGCTGATTCTGCTATGGGAGATTTAAAATTAGAAATTAGCTCTTTGTTGGAGGCCTGTTATTGTCCTAAATTTAGGTCTTATTATAATGTAAGTAAAATTGATTTAAAAAATTTGCAGCTCTTGGCTGCTGATGACTATATTTATCTGTCAGCAGGACTCATTGAAGCAAAGGGTAATATCTTGTCCAAATTTGAAGTAATTTTAAAAGATATTAGAGAGATTAATAGTCTTGAAAACCTCTATGAATTTACTAATTTTTTGGAAAATATCGACTTAAGAAAGCTGAATGATGGTAAGTTCAGTAATAATATTGCCCAGTATTATGATGCCTTACTAGAAATACATTCTATTGAAGAGATGAATATTGTTAGTTCTTGGAACAAATATTTTCCCAACAAGGCCCAGGGTCTATTCCGACTGGTACTTAATTATCTCAGATATAAGCAGATTACTCTGCTTACTAATCAGGATATTAAAGAAAATGAATTTCAAAGGCTTCATATTAAGGAATTGTTATCAGCCACTCACCTTAATCAAGATAATCTAATTATTTTAAATGCCTCCAGGGGTGTTATCCCATCTGAAGATAGTGGAGGATTTCTCCTGAGTGAAAAGCAGCGTGCTAAACTTGGTTTGAAGACCAGTGCAGAGGCTAGACTTGAGGAAAAGTATTATTTCTTTCGTCATCTCTTTAGTAGTAATAAGGTCATAGTTTTTAGTCTTAAAAATCTAGAGGAAAATATAACTACAAGTTCTTTTGTTGATGAATTGATGTTAAAATACGGATTAGAGGTTAAAGAGACAGAAATCAAGACAAAAGACTATTCATCTGTAAGTAAAAATATATTCGTAAATGATCGAACTGCTATAAGTACTAACATCTATCCCGACACAATCACAGAAGATAAATTGATGATTAGAAAAGATGATTTTAAGGAGAATTTCTCACTGGCCTATTATAAATATGGTGTTTTAAAAAACTGTTATTATAAGTTTTTCCTGGAACATATAGCCCAGCTTGAGGAAGATCATATAGAAATAGATAAAGAGTTGGGACCACGAGTATTAGGAATTTTGGTTCACGAAATATTTGGAGAGATAATTGAACAAATTGGAAGTAGTTTTAAGGCTGATGAAGAGCTTATAAAAAAAATAGTCATAGCTAAATTTAAATCTTATTACCTTAAAGTAAATAGTTTTTATAAAAAATACTACCGTGATATTCTCTTCCCTAGGATTGAACACTCTATCGTCTATTTCTTACAAGAGATGAGAAAAAGAATTGATGGAACTATTCAAGAGGTTTTGACTGAGTGGAAACCAGAGGCCGGGAAGGATAATACATTTTATCAGAATGAATTGACAAGTATGTATTTAAATGGACGAGTAGATCTCTTAATTAATACCGACAGTAGGAAATATTTGATTGACTTCAAAACAGGTTCTGGTGATATTAAGCAACTGGATTTTTACTCATTATTAATTAATCCTAATCAAAGTGATGATTATGTAATTAATAAGGCTATTTATGCTGTTCTAGATGAGAAATTTGATACTGGGAAAACAGGTACTGAGGATCGACTTGCTGAAGAGATAATTGAAACTCTGACTGAGTTTTTTAATGAAGAAGAGTATTCATATAAATATAAATCAATCTGTCAAAAATGTATTATGACAGATATTTGTAGGGTGGTGTAATTTTATGAAGAAGGTACTTAAAGCTAGTGCTGGTACAGGGAAAACATATAGATTATCATTAGAATACATTGCCGCCTTATTAAGTGGACAGGATTTTGATGAAATAGTGGTAATGACTTTTACTCGTAAGGCTACTGCAGAGATACGCGAGAGAATTATTGAACAAATCGAAGATATATTAGACAATGGTAATGAAAGTGAGGTTTTTCAGAGTTTAGTAAGGGTTAATCCTGATATTATACTTAATCTTACTACACTAAAACAGGCCTATCAGCAGATGTTAAAAAATAAAGATAGAATAAACATCTATACTATTGATAGCTTTATAAATAAAATATTTAAACAGGCCATTGCTCCATATCTAGGGATCTATTCCTATAATATTGTTGATGATAATAAAAATGACGAAATAATTGAAGAGGTTTTCAAAAAGCTACTGGACAATCCTTCTGACTTTGCATTAATGGAAAAGTTCCTTACGGATAACACCGAAAGATATATACAGAATTATTTAGATTTAATTAAGAATATCTTGTATAGCCGCTGGAAGTTTCTGCTTATCAATCATCAACAGAGACAGCCGCGAGACACCAAAAATCTTATTTTTTATCTTGATGAGTGTCATAATAAATTGGAGAGTATTGCTGAGGAAAAGGGGAAAGACTTTTCAATTGACTTTTATGTAAAGGATTATCAGACTCTGATGCCAGAATACTGTAGTTTAGAGACTATGGAGGCAAAAAAGGAAAAGATAATAAAAAATCATAGACTCTTTTTTAAAAGTAGTTTCTGGAATGGCAGTAAGATTCGAGGGAAGAATTTTGCTGATTTAAAAGAAGAACTAGAGCTTAAATATCAAGACTTTTTAGAGCAGTTGGCTGCTTATATATATAATGAAGAGATGATTCCCTATGAGCAAGAAATTTTTAAATTCTCTACTAGAATTTTTGAAATCTATGATAGTCTTAAGTTTAGAGAAAAGAGCTTTACTCATACTGATATTAGCAATTATACCTATAAATATTTCTTTCAGACTGAATTGAATCTCTTAGAGGGTAATACAGTAAGCGAGTATTTCTTCGAGCTTCTTGGTAGTAATGTGAAAAGCCTATTTATAGATGAATTTCAGGATACAAGTATTCTACAGTGGAAAATTCTTAAACCATTGATTGACAAGTGTGAAAATGTAATTACTGTCGGTGATGAAAAACAATCCATCTATGGTTGGCGGGGTGGAGAAAAAGAGTTGTTTTCTAGCCTAGATAAAATTTTAGAAGGGGAAAGTGAATCACTGCTTACCTGCTACCGCAGCGAAAAGCAAATTATTGATTTTGTTAATAAATTCTTCCTAGGTCTTGAATCTGACTGGGATTATGCAAATGTAAGTTATTTAGATAAAAAAAATCAGGGATTTGTTGAAGTACTACTTGGTGGTGAAAGTACATTAACTAATACTGAAACAAAAGCCTTTGAAAAATTGGGTTCTGAAAAGCAACAGGAGATAATAGAGCAAAATGGAAAAATTACCGTTGATTTGAAAAAGGAGATTGCTAAAAGAATAGAGGGTTTACCATCATATAATAATGTTGGAATCCTCACTCGCTCTAATAAAGACCTGGCTGAAATTGCTGTTGAACTGGATAATAAGAATATCCCATATATATTGGAAAGTAAGGACAGCTTAATAGACCATGAGGCTTTAAAACCGATTTATTTCTTATTAAGCTACCTTAATTATAACGACTATTTTCAGTTGATTAAACTTTTAAGGAGTGACCTGCTAGGTATTAACCATACTACTCTCAGGTACTTACTAACAAATAAAGATAAAGTAGAACAGTTTATGTTAGGAGAAGAAGTGGATTTAGAATATGATGATATTCAAAAGGTCTTGTTTGAAATTAGATCACTGGAAGGGCTGGAATATCAGCAATTAAGTAATTATCTTATTGAATATAGTGGTATTCTGGATAAATTTAAGGATAATAGTGCTGCTCTTAAGAATATCTACTACTTTTTTAAAGTGATGAGAGGCCATAGTTCTTTAAGTGATTTTATGAAATATGTCAATGATAATTTAGATGGTGATGAATTAAAGCAAGTTGGTGTTAAGGAGAATACTGCTGTGAAGTTAATGACAATTCATAAAGCAAAAGGACTTTCCTTTGAAACGGAATTCTTTTACTGGAACCCATCTTCAGGTAATGGAGGCTATTCCAGTAGTATGGAACTATATATAAATTTTGATGATAAATTTCAAGAGATTGAGAATTATCTATTGACTAATTCCAAATATGAAAAGATGTTCCAATATCTAGAGATTGATTTTGCTGAGGAAAAGGCTGTTAAGGAATTAAATGAGGAGATAAATAATGTTTATGTTGCCCTAACAAGGCCGGAGAAGAACCTGTTCTTCTTTATAGAGGGTCCGCGTAAACTAGCTATAGATAAGCAGGGAAAGTGTTGGACTGGTAGTAATTATGAATTTTATGAACAGGGACTATTGAAAGGAACCGGTGTAGATACCCTTTGTGATCTTATAGAAAAGAAACAACTGGGTCAGTTGATTGTTG
>JADQBV010000262.1 GCA_016278415.1 Halanaerobiales bacterium | reverse complement strand
GTACTTATATTATACACTATTTAATCCATACGACAACTATCCTAACACATAGGGGTATTTACTTCCTATTCTAATTATCCTAATTATTATTATAAGTGTTGGGACAATTCGAGTAAATACTTTAAATAACATGACAAAAAATAACATAACTGTTGGAGCAGTACAGAGTAATTTGACTCCTCATGAAAAATGGTCTGTGGCTAATATAGAAAAAAATTATGATTATTTTATTAAAGAAACTCAGGAGATACAGAATGCATTATTAGTAGTTTGGCCGGAATCTTCCCTCACATTTGATTTAATAAGAAATGAATTTTATAGGGAAAAATTTTATAAAAAATTTGCTAACACTAAACAACATGTACAGACTGGAAGTCTTTCGATAGTCGATGGACTACAAAAATATAATAGTAGTTTTTTAATAGAACCTGGTTCTAAAATAATAGAACGTTATAACAAAAATTACTTAGTTCCATTTGGAGAATACATGCCTATGAGTAATCTAGTGGAGAAATTAACAGGAATATTGATTTCATCTGAGCTTCCAGGAAAAAAAATAACTATTTTTCAGATAGGGGATATTAAATGGAAAACTTTAATTTGTTCTGAAATACTATACCCAGGTCTAGCAAAAAAGAAAATTGAATCTGTAGAATTTATAGTTAACCAATCTAATGAAGCTTGGTATAAAAGAGGTAACTTGCAAGAACAGATGTGGGCTTCCGCAACTTTTAGAGCAGTTGAAAATCGCCGTTCTGTATTAAAATCTGGGAATAAGGCATATGGTGGTGTTATCTCAGCAACTGGTCAAACAATCATTAAGAGTCATTCAAATGAACTATCAACATTTAAATCTGAACTTCCCTTAAGAAGTGTAGTAACACTTTATCAAAGATGGGGGGACTATATAGGATATATATCTGCAATTATAGTTTTGATATTAATCTTAATAAAAACTGTTCTATATTGTCATTATAAGAGAAGAGTAAAAAAGACAAAATAGATGGCTCAACTCCAAACTACTTGGTGGAAAATTTATATGTATAAGCAAAAGATATGGAAAGATTCACAAAGGTAAATATTGATAGGTTAATGAAATAAAAATATTAATTGATAGATAAGCCTGTATTCACGACAAACCTCACATCTGAATAATATATTGCTGACTCATATATTAAGGAGGTATATAAAGATGTGTGGAATTGCTGGATGGATTGATTGGAAAGTTGATCTTACTTCTAGAATAGATGTATTGGAAAAGATGAAAGATAAACTAGCTCATCGTGGTCCTGATGAAGAAGGAGAATGGTATTCATCAAAAGCTGGTCTTGTTCACCGTCGATTAATTGTTATAGACCCTGAGGGTGGACAGCAGCCGATGGTCAGGGGTATGACTAAGAGTAGATATGTGTTAGTTTATAATGGGGAGTTGTATAATACTGAAGATATTAGGTCAACTCTTGCAGATAAGGGTCATACTTTTAATGGTCACTCTGATACAGAGGTACTATTATACTCTTATATTGAATGGGGAGAAAATTGTGTAGAATATCTAAATGGTATATTTGCTTTTGCGATATGGGATGAAAGGCATGAACGTTTATTTATGGCCAGGGATAGGATTGGTGTAAAACCACTTTTCTATGCTGAAACAGGTTCTGGTTTAGTTTTTGCTTCTGAAATAAAGTCATTATTATCTCATCCTGATATTAGACCTATTATTGATCGAGAAGGGGTATCAGAACTTCTATCAATAGCTCCTGGTAGAACACCAGGACATAGTGTTTTCAAGGATGTTAAAGAATTAAAGCCAGGATATACATTAGTTTTTGATAAGAAAGGTATTCGTAAAAAACAATACTGGGAACTTGTAAGTAAAGAACATCAGGATTCTATAGAAGATACTATTGAACATGTTAGAAATCTTTTTACAGATACTGTAAAACGTCAGTTAGTATCTGATGTACCAATATGTACTTTGTTATCCGGTGGTCTAGACTCTAGTGCTATTAGTGCTGTAGCCAGTACTGAGTTGAGAAATAGTGCTTATGGTGACTTACATACATATTCTGTCGATTATGAAGATAATGATAAATATTTCGAAGCAAATAGTTTTCAACCAGATGCTGATGATTATTGGGCAAAGTTAGTATCTGAACATATAGGTTCAAAACATCATCGGGTTATACTTAAAAATTCCAATCTGGCTGATGCTTTAGATGATGCAATGTATGCTAGAGATCTCCCTGGTATGGCTGATATTGACGTTTCACTATATCTATTCTCTAAAGAAATCAAGAAGGAGTTTGTTGTGGCGGTATCTGGAGAATGTGCTGACGAAATATTTGGAGGATATCCCTGGTTTTATAGGAAAGAGGCAGTTGAGAGTACTACTTTTCCCTGGTCAAGGAGATTAGCTGATAGATTAGATCTATTTTCATCTGATCTCGTTAAGAAGATTAAACCAGAAAATTACTTACGACAGCGATATAATGAGGCATTAGACGAAGTACCAAGACTTGATGGTGAAAAAGGTCTGGAGAAACGTATGAGAGAGTTATTCTACTTGAATCTAACCCGCTGGATGCCGACTCTTTTGGATAGAAAAGATAGGATGAGTATGTATACTGGCTTGGAAATAAGGGTTCCATTCTGTGATCATAGATTAGTTGAATATGTCTGGAATATACCTTGGGAGATGAAAAATTACAATGGAATGCGTAAAGGTATTTTACGGGAGGCTTTAAAGGGTATTCTGCCGGAAGAAGTACGAACAAGACCCAAAAATCCCTACCCTAAAACCTTTAGTCCTCTCTATTATGAGGCGGTTCGTAATAGAATTTTAAAAATAGTTAATAGTCCGGATTCACCAATACTATATTTGATTAACAGAGAAAAAATAATTGAACTAAGTAAATATGACGGAGATTTTGACCTACCATGGTTCGGACAGTTAATGAGATTACCACAACTCTTTGCACATTTGATTCAACTGGATAAATGGTTAAGAGAATATGAGGTAAAAATAGAGTTGAATTAGGAAAAACAAGTGACAGTTTTGAAATATATACGATAGTTTTTATATTAGAGGTGTAATTGAAATTTCCTTTAATCAAGTTTGCTTTATATAAGAATAGATAAAGATATAAAAAAAAACCGGTGAGATCAATAAAAAATCTCCTCGGTTTTTTGTTATTTATTGTATATCTAGGATTTTTTTAAATTCTTAACTAGTTCTTCGTTAGGTGTAGCATAAATAGTTTGGTGGTTTTCATAATAAACAAGACCTGGTTTTGCTCCAGAGGGTTTTTTTACATTCTTTACTTCAGTATAATCAATAGGTACATTTTCTGACATTCTCCCTTTACTATAATATGCAGCTAATATTGCGGCTTCATTAATAGTCTCATCAGGGATATTATCTCTTGAATGATTTCTAATTATTACATGTGAACCAGCTAGGTCTTTTACATGTAACCAGAGGTCCTGACTATTGGCTATCTTTTTAGTTAGATAATCATTTTGTTGATTGTTTCTACCTACCAATATATCATACCCCTTTGATGACTTAAATTTTTGCGGAGGAAGGGGTTTATCATTTTTTCGACCTTTATTGTTTTTTTTCTTTTTTTTCTTAATATATCCTTCTTTGATTAACTCTTCTCTGATTTCATTAAGTTCTTCTTTACTTTCAGCCTGTTCAATATTAAGTAGAACCTGTTCCAGGTATCTTTCTTCATGTCTTAGTATCCCAATCTGCTTTTTCAGGTGTTTTACACTTTTTTTTGCTTTATTATATTTCTTGTAATATTTTTGGGCATTATCAGAAGGAGAGAGTTTAGGGTCTAGGCTTATCTTGATAATCTTCTGATCTGAATCATAGTAATCAATTAGTTCAACTTCCTTCATGCCTCTTTTAAGTTGATAAATATTAGCAGTAATTAATTCACCTAATTTTTTAAATTCCTCGGCGTTTTCTCCTATTTTCAGCTGTTTTCTAAACTTCTTTTGCTTTTTTAAATTTTTCTTCATGAAATTATTAACAATAATTTCTAATTGCTTTTTAACAAGATTTAGTTCCTTTTCTACAATTTCAATTTGATAATAGTAATCTAATAACTGGCCAGTACTTTCAAATTCCTTTTGCTTTATATCTAAATGATTGAGGGGGAGAGGAGAAATGTAAGATATTTGTTCTCCTTCCATGCCGGCAGTAGGCTGAAAATTATCTCTTTTAATATCATTAATTTTTTTATGAAATGCTATCCATATCTGCTCTTTTTCATCGCTAGTTAAATCATTATAAGATATAGATGGCTCTATACCTGCCTGAAAGACTATTTCTCTAGCAGAATATGGGCCTATACCCCTGAAATTATACATTATAGCCTTGTATGAGGCCTGAGTAAAATCACTATCTATTCTATTATAATAATCTTCTTTATTGACTAATAATGGATTTGCTTTATCCTGTTTCGGAGGATACTTATATTTAATACCAGGATATAATTGTCTTTCTCTACTTATATCTTCAGTTATCCTTTTTATAGAGTCAAGTACAATTCCATCTTCATTTACTAATATAATATTACTATATCTACCCATTATTTCTACAAACAAATTATATTTCTTTTTATGTAAAAGAATCTCTATATTTAGAATACGTTCAAAATCTGGTTGTTCAATACTAACAATTGTTCCCCGTAATAGGTATTTCCTTAATAACATACAAAAATCAGGTGCTTTAACTGGATTTTTAAAATTCTTATTTGTAATATTTACTCTTGAAAACTGCGGATGTGAGGAAATTATTACTTTATAATTGTAATTGTTATTACGTACTAATAAAGTGATTAAATGATTATCTACTTGATAAACTTTATCTATTCTTCCATCTATTAAATTTTTATTTAAATCATCTCTAATTGCTGCTACCATTATTCCATCCAATGACATGAAGACCACTCCTTTATTTATCTTAACAGTTCAACGATATTTCTAAGACTCTCATTATAATAATAAGTATAAGATATAAAGCTATTATAGTCAATTATGTTTAACAACTTGTTCTTTTTATTTATTTAAATGAATAGTAATATTAATGATAAGATAGTAAGAAATAATAGGGGTGGTATTAATATGACCGTTGAACAGGAGTATTATCTTCTT
>JADQBV010000261.1 GCA_016278415.1 Halanaerobiales bacterium | reverse complement strand
CAAAATTGCTTGGTTCACTGCCAAGGACAATATTTTCTGCTACAGTAAAAGGAGGAACAAGCATAAAATGCTGATGGACCATTCCGATACCATTTTCAATTGCAATACTAGGGTTACTCATTTCTATTTGTTTCCCATCAAGTAGTATTTTACCATCATCAATTTGATACATTCCATAAAGACATTTCATTAGTGTAGTCTTTCCAGCACCATTTTCCCCTAATAATGCATGTATCTCACCTTTAGCAAGTTTGAAGTCAACCGAATCGTTAGCAATTACACCAGGGAACTTTTTTGTTATATTATACATCTCGACTGCAAAATTTTTATTTGACATTTATAGACCCCCCTTACAGTTAATCACTATCTATATCATTATTCTCATTATTTTCTTTATTATTACCATCTAAGAAGTCATCTAATTCCTCTGAAGATATCAACACTTCTCGAGCCTTACTACCTACATATGGTCCGACAATACCATCCTCTTCCATCATGTCAATCATTCTTGCAGCTCTGGAATGACCTACATGAAGTCTCCTTTGTAACATAGATATAGATGCCCTATAATTAACTACTAGTTTAATAGCTGCCTGATATAAATCATCTCGCTCATCATCATTCTCCATCTCTATCTTTACAACATTAATATCATCAAAATCAAAAATATAATCAGGATTAGCCTGATTCTTAACAAAACCTACGATATTTGAAATCTCGTCATTATCTATAAATGCCCCCTGTACACGTTGTGGCTTTTGTGTACCTGCAGGAGCAAGAAGCATGTCCCCTTTTCCAAGGAGCTTTTCTGCACCACCCATATCTAATATAGTTCTGGAATCAGTCTGAGATGATACAGCAAATGAAATACGGCTTGGTATATTCGCTTTAATTAAACCTGTAATAACATCTACCGAAGGACGCTGAGTGGCTATAACCAAATGTATTCCAGCCGCCCTGGCCATTTGGGCTAATCGACAGATATTATCCTCTACATCACTTGCAGAAACCATCATCAAATCTGACAACTCATCTACAATTACAACAATATAAGGCAACTTTTCTTCATCATCAACTTTTTTATTATATGATTCAATTCCCCTTGTCGCGCTACCTGAAAAAAGTTCATAGCGGTTTTCCATTTCATCAACAACTAATTTTAAAACACTAGCGGCTTTTTTAGGGTCTGTTACAACAGGAGCAAATAAATGGGGTAATCCCTTATATGAAGTTAATTCAACTTTTTTAGGATCTATTAACAAAAGCTTAACCTCATCAGGGGTTGCTTTATACAAAATACTTGTAATAATAGTATTTATACAAACACTCTTTCCTGAACCAGTAGCCCCTGCAACTAATAAATGGGGCATTTTTGAGAGATCAGCTATTATAGGATTCCCGTCAATACCCATTCCTAGAGCTAATTGAAGTTTACCATTGGATTTACTAAACTCATTTGATGATATAATATCTCTCAATCTGACAGTAATATCCTTCATATGTGGTACCTCAACACCAACTGCAGCTTTTCCAGGTATCGGTGCTTCAATTCTAACTCCTGGGGCAGCTAAAGCAAGGGCTATATCATCAGCAAGATTGACAATCTTACTTACTTTCACACCAGATGCTGGTTGAACTTCATATCTAGTAATTGTAGGACCATGATTAACCTTCAATACCTTAGCCTTAACACCAAAGCTTTGTAATGTGTCTTCAAGAATATTGGATTTATTGCCTGGTTTCTGGCGATTTACATTTGTATCCTTTAATAATTTTATAGATGGCAAAAGGTATTCATCCATATTATTATCATTCTCAAGTTTATTAGAACTTAATACATCATCCTTTTTAACAACAGAAATATTTTCTACTCTGTTAGAATTTGATTTCTTTTTAATCTTATTTTTTTTATCTGTTTTTTTATTAGTATCTTCTGAATAAACGTCGTCAACAAGAGTTTCCTGCTCTTTGTCATAATTAAAGAAACCATCATCGCTTTCTAGCTGTTGTCTATCGGTAAATATATCATTTTCCTCATATTCGCCAAAAGAATCATCAGATAGCTTGTCCATATTTTCATCATTGTTAAGAAGTTCATCTGATTTATTATTATTAGACTTCTTATAATCCATATTATTATCTTCTTCATCTTTAGAAATTTTATCTTCAATCCAGGTCTTATATTTAGATATAAAAGAAACAGTAGATTCCTTTACATGTATTAATATAGAGATCAAGTGAACATCAAACCATAATAAAAGACCAATTAAAAGAAAAGCAGCTAGTATTACAAAAGATCCTATGTAACCAAAGAGGGCAAGGAAACACCAGGACAGACCTCCACTTATCATTCCACCACCTTGACCTAATAAAGCAGCATCTAGTGGAGAATCACTAAATTGATAAGTATGTACTAAAGCCATTACACTTATATATGCTAATAGAAATCCAATTAATCTGCTATTTATACTAAGGCCTTTTAACCTAATCAGCGTAATACCCCAAATCATAAATAATACTGGAAACATAAAAGCCCCATAACCAATTATGTAATAATATACCTGTGATAATTCCTTACCCACAATCCCAGCGGTATCTGTAAATAAGGCAATAGCGCTTAAAACAGACAAAGCTATAATTAATATACCCAGTATTTCATTTTTTCTTTTTTCAATTATTTCATCATTAATCTCTCTCTGCCTTTTATTCTTTTTCTGTTTTTTATTTTCCTTATCACTAACTACTTTAGGCACAATTTTCCACCTCATTATAATTCTAAATAATATAAATTTTTATTGTCTTATAATTATAATTTCTACATCGTCTATAATATTCCTGCCGCTATTATAACTATTATTCCAATAACCCAACAGTAATAAGCAAATATGACTAAACTACCCTTTTTTAAGATATGTATTAAATACTTTATGGCAAAATACCCAGAAATAGCGGATGCTAAAAAACCAAGGAAAATATTAATCCAGGAGAGTTCTACTAACCCTATGGATAATACATCTTTTAATTCTAATAAACCAACTCCAAATATAACAGGGACAGATAATAGAAAAGAAAATTTAGCAGCTGATTCTCGGTCTAATCCCTGTAATAATGATGAAACAATAGTACTTCCAGAGCGAGAAATTCCTGGAATCATAGCCAAACTCTGTGCTAGACCCACTATAATTGCATTATGTTCTTTCATATCATCTAAAGAAAACCTTACTTTACTTAATCGTTCAGTCAAATAAATCAGTAGACCGGTAATCAACAACATGTATCCAACTATCTGTATCGAAGAAAATAATCCTTCAATGTAATCTTCCAGTAGAAAACCCAATACTCCTGTAGGAATTATCCCAACTAAAACAAGCCAACTTAGGCGTCTTTGCTCTTTTTTAAACAACAAAATACCCTTAACATCTTCCCAATAAATTATGATAACAGGAATCACTGTACCAAAATGTAGAAAGACAGTAAGGGTTAATTGATCTGTCTTGATACCAAATAAATATTGAAAAACAACTAGATGACCCGAACTACTAATGGGTAAAAATTCTGTCACCCCTTGTATTATACCTAAAATAATCACCTTAATCATATCCATCTTTATCTCCCCCAATCAGACTAATAAAAGTATTTAAAAATGGTAAAACAATAATAACGTTGAAAATATTAAAAATCGTATGTGCATTGGCTATCTGCCTAACTAAGTGGTCACTTGTATTTATTACTATATATTCAAATATAGGAAAGAGAGGTATTAACACTATTACTCCAAGTAAATTAAAAATAAAATGTCCTTTAGCCATAGTTTTAGAAAGATTTCCCGCATTTATGCTGGCCAAAAAAGCAGTAACACATGTACCAATATTACTCCCTAAAGCTATAGCAATGGCACTACTAAGGGTAATTAGATTATTCATGGCTAAACTGACTGTAATGCCTGTAACAGCACTACTACTCTGTATAATAGCAGTAGTAAGTGTGCCAATAAATATACCTAAATAAATATTTGATTCTGCATATTTTAAAATTGTTTGAATGGTCTGTCTTACCTCAGTTAATTTGAAAAAGTCTGTCATAATAACTAACCCTGCAAAAACAACAGCAAAGCAAAGAATAGCAGTTCCAAAAAAGAAGATTTTCTTATTAGTAAAAATACCTACAATAATTAGAATAAGTCCAATTATAATCAAGTATGGGTAGTAGCTTAATATAGGAAATGAAATCAATTGAACAGTAAAAGTAGTTCCTATATTAGCACCAAGAATAATAGCAATAGCTGGTTTTAATGTTAATGCTCTAGCCTCTATTAAACTTATCAGTATAACAGAAACAGCACTGCTACTTTGCAAAATAGCGGTAATTAAAATTCCTATAAGAAATGATAGTAAAATATTGTTATCTAATGACATCATTAGAAGCCTAAATTTTTCTGAAGTCATTCTTTTTATTGAGCACTTAGACCCTTCAAGCCCAGCTAGAAACAATAGCAATCCAAACAAAAAAATATGCATAGTTATATTTCACCTCATCAAGATTAAACTCTTTCAGAATGATATATTATCTTCTTAAATATAACTATGCTTAACACTATTATATTATCATTTATATTATGGTATTTGCAAGCTAGTTTTTAAAATAGTACCTGGTTGTATATCCTTTCTCAAAAAGCACTGCGGATCAGAGGATATAATTTGTGATACTTTCACTTGTTTATCATCAAGTCTTTCAACCATAATTGTTGTACCATCGTCAAGTGAAATTTCTTCATAATTTACCTCAAAATCATCAAAATCCTCAAATAATAATTCAGCTGGATAAATAGAATAATTAATCAAAGTTAATCCCTTCTTCCTTACTTTTAATCAAAAACTTCAATTTCTGCAATGCCTGACTGAGACCCCCTACCTCCTCTATTATTCCAGAATTAACAGCTTCTTTCCCAATTAATACAGTTCCAACATCTCTGACTAATTCCCCTGTCTTAAACATTAACTCTCTAAAATCTTCTTCGGAAATATTTGAATTTAATTTCACAAATTGTATTACTCTATCCTGCATTTTGTCCAAATATTCATAAGTCTGAGGAACTCCTATAACCATTCCTGTTAATCTAATAGGATGAATTGTCATACTGGCCGTAGCAACAATATATGAATAGTCTGTAGCTACAGCAATTGGTACACCTATACTATGACCCCCACCTAATA
>JADQBV010000160.1 GCA_016278415.1 Halanaerobiales bacterium | reverse complement strand
CCTATCGCTTGAAGCTCTATACCTGTTCCAGTACTTGGCTGTGCAGCACCAACCCGTGATAAAAGCAACATAGCTGCTATTCCAACGAAAAGACCATTTAATGCAAAGAAGATTAGTTTGCTTTTTTTTACCTTTACACCTGCTAGATATGCTGCTTTTTGATTATCACCAATCGCATAGACAGATCTTCCCAATTGGGTATGTTTTAGAATAAAATTAATTAGACCATATCCCAATAATGCTATTAGGAAAAGAAGGGGAAAGAAATTAAAAAAACGGGTACCACCCAGCATTTCAAATTTACCATATATTGTCTGAATAGTTCCCTCAGTAAGAAATAATGCTATACCCTTAAATACTCCAACAGCTGCCAGCGAAATTATAAAAGAAGGTGCATGAAAAATTATCGAGGCACCACCAATAAGTAATGAACAGATTATTGCAACTAAAAGACCTATACCAACTGCCAGCAGTGATGGATAATCATTTCTCATTAACATTGCCATTATAACAGCAGAAAGTCCAATATTAGCTCCAACAGAAATATCGAAATTACCAGATATAATTAATATGGTAGCTCCACAGGCAACTAAACTCAAAACTGAAATCTGACTTAATAGATTACTTATATTGCCCAGGGCATAATAGCGAGGGTTAATAACACTTGCTATTATTGATAGAATTATTACTACTGCTAAAAGAAAAAACCATTGATTTTGAATTACTATTTTTTTAAATTCGCTTAATTGTTTCACTATGATCCACCTCCCATTACTTTTTGACTCCTAGGAAATAATCCAATAGATTACGTTCACTTACCTGATCAGAATCTAAAATTTTGACTAATTTACCTTCTCTCATTATTGCTATCCTATCACTCATAGACATCAATTCTGGCATATCCGACGAAACCATAATAATGCTTTTACCTCTTTTCACCAGACTTATCATAAGTTTATATATTTGTTCTTTGGCTCCGATATCAACACCTTTTGTCGGTTCATCAAATATAAAAATTTGGGCTTTGCTTAAAAGCCACCTTGCTATAACAGCTTTTTGTTGGTTTCCTCCACTTAAATACCCTACTAGTTGATTGATTCCAGAAGTCGTAATATTAAGTTGCTCTATCATTTTCTTTACATTTTCTTTTTCATCTTTATGATCAAGTAGGGGCCTTCCCTGATTATGTATAATTGCTATATTTTCCAATAATGAACGCAATGTTAAAAGCCCTAATTTTTTCCTGTCTTCTGGTATCATTGCTATACCATTTTTTATTGCTTTCCAGGGTGATTCTGGATTAATAATTTCTCCATTTAATATAACTTTCCCTCGGTCCTGTTTATAGGCTCCAAAAAGTACATTCATTAGTTCTGTACGTCCCGCTCCTACTATACCGCCAAAACCAAGAATTTCACCTTCTTTTAATTCAAATTTTACATTATGAAATAAGTTGTCTTTGCTAAGGTTTTTTACCTGGAGTACCACCTCACCTGAAGGAATAAACTCACGTTTATAGAATAGGGATTTTTTGCGTCCAATCATACTCGAAGTAATCACTTCTGTATCGGTACTTTTTGCCTCAAAAGTATTTACTACTTCACCATCCTTTAAAACAGTTATTCTATCACCTATTTTAAAGACCTCTTCAAGATAATGGGAAATATAAATTACACTAATACCCTTTGCTGTTAACTTTCTTATTAAATCTATTAAAGCTTTTGTTTCTTCAAGACCTAAGGAAGCAGTAGGTTCATCCATAACCATAATTTTTACATCTATATATAATGCCTTAATTATCTGTAGTACCTGCTGCTCTACAGGTGATAAATCTTCAACTAAAGCCCTAACTGGTAAATCTATATTCAGTGATTCCATTAACTCTTTAGCCTTGATAGTTTGCTGATGATGATCAATGGTTCCATATTTTGTCCTTATCTCTTTTCCTAAAAAGATGTTATCCACTATATTTAATGAATTAATTAGCTCTATATCCTGGTAAATAGTAGCTATACCCATTTTCATCGACTGATTAGGTGTCAGGTAATTATACTTATTTCCAAAAAGACATAACTGTCCACTTTCTGGTTTTTCAGCTCCTGCTAATATTTTTATAAGAGTTGACTTCCCTGCCCCATTTTCACCAACCAAACAGTGTACTTCTCCAGGGCGCAAATCAAATCCAACATCATATAAGGCTATTGTCTCTCCATATGTCTTGAATATATGTTCCATTCTGAGTATTTCCCTATTACTGCCAACTGACATAGTAAAATACCTCCTTTCTTTAAGACTCCCGTAATATACCTTTTAATTATAAGAGAACCTTTATATATGTATTTAATATAAAGGTTCTCTAAGTCTTATTACTTCTCAGTCTTTATAGCTCAGGAGCATCTTCAGCCTCTGGCAAATAAGATCCTAGCTCTGGAAAATACTCTTTTGTTAAATCTATCATTACTGGATCAACTTCCCATGGAACAACTTTAGTCTTATCCTCAATGTTCTCTTTCGTAACAGGTATTACTGGTAACATTAACTGTTGGTTAATAGAGTCACTATCACCCATTACATTCTGATGTAGAGCAAGAAGAGATATTAGACCTTCCCAACCAGGTGAACTACTGATTGTATAGTCTAATTTTCCCTGTTTAATTGCAGGTATTCCTACAGGAGAACCATTTTGAGCAATAACTGTATATTCATCAAGGAGTCCATAATTATCTAAATAACGGATTACCGCAGCAGCCATATCTTCATTCATCACCCAAATTATGTCAAAAGAAAGGCCAGATTGAACTAAATCTTGAACCTGGTTTACAGCAACTGATGGATTGTATTGACCCTCTCTAATCACAACTATTTCATTTTCCCCTAATTCCTTAACCCTTTTTTCCATAGTACTATTGATAACCTGTACAGGCCTATGTTCTAAAAGACCTGAAATAATTGCAATTTTATCCCCTGGGTAATTTTCGGCCATATATTCTGCATAATTATTACCCATGGCAGCCCAATCAAAATCAACAGCAGCTACCACATCTTGATCTGTTTCAAAAACTTGACCAACATTATCTACAACTACTAATGGAATACCTGCCTCCTTACATTTTTTGGCTGCTGTAATAGCCCCCTGTTGGTTAAAGGAGAATACAACCATACCATCCACACCCTGGGTAATTAATGATTCTATATTTGAAACTTCTTTTTGAACATCATAATCAGAATTAAGTACTATTGTATCAGCACCTACCATCTTTGCTCCCCATATAAAGCCATCAACATCACGTTTATACCATGTATCTGGTCCTGGTGTAATATAGCCATATACCTTACCCTCGCTTGCAACGGCTGGAACAACTAAAGATAGAATAAAAGCTAAACAAAGTACTAACATTATTATTCTTTTCATACTCTTTTCCTCCCTTTTTAATATAGCCCTTCTGCCACCTAAAAAATAAACATTCTAAAAAATTATCACCCCCTAAAATAACCACTCTTTCACCCATTTCCCCTGGCTACATACTCTATACCTCTTAAAACCTTTGAAAAAATATATTAGTATATATTTATATTAAGACTCTTAAAAAAATATGAATATATTTACTTTTCTATATCAAAAAACTTCACTATAGAAAACCCTATAGAAAATAACTTATAATAGTATACCGCAGGCAAAAAAAAATATCACCCAACCGGGTGATATTCCTCAATACTCTTCATCTTATATTATATATTATTCCTGTGCTGCAGCTACTTCTTGTGCTTATTCTTTCATGAACTCTATAAAAAACACTATAAAAACACTCAACATTAAAGCCAATACAGCGGCTATTGCAAGATTTAGCTTTTTATTTGGACTAATTGAATTTTCTAATACATATGGCTCATTAATTATATTAAATGGTTGATATTTTAAAAGCTGTTCTTCAACTCTCCTTTTCTGCTGTAGAAGGTTATTTTTCTGTCCTATGTAAGTTGAAAGATTGTCTGTAAGGCCTGTCATTAAAATACTTTTCTCTGTAGAATTCAACATAGAGCCCGATATATTACTGATATCCTGATCAATAGATTTTAATTGTCTATCTATCTCATCTAAACTATCAGATATTGTCAACAGGTCCTCTTTACTATTATCAACTATTTTATTATACTCTATATCTGCCTCTTCTTCATATCTTTTTAGCATACCATTAAGTAATTGCCCAACAAACATTCTATCCTTATTATTTAACGAGATCTGAATCATTCTTGTGTTTTCCCTTTTTTCCAATACTAAACTATTACTTAAATACTTCTGCAATGATGCAGCAGTGTGTTCCACGCCTAGCTTTTTAACAACAGGCATATTTTCATCTGTACTCTTTAAGATCTGTACAGCAGATTCAGGGTTAGAATACATCCCTTCCACATTACTTAGCTGTATTGTTGCCTGGGCTTGATATACAGGCTCAACAATATAAAAAGAATAAATAGACGCTAATAGGACCGATAAAAATACAAATACAGTTATAAGCCATTTTTTACTCCATATTAAAAAAATACACTCTCTTAGATCAATTTCAACAAATTCATCACCATATGCTTCTTCCATTTCAGAAATTCCCCTTTACATCATCTTTTGAACATGCATTTTATTTCCTTTTCCATGTAATTATAACAAAAACATACAAAAAAGGCAATCGTTTTAAAGAACTAAAAAAACTTACTCATAAGTACTTGCTATTTCATCTGTTTGTTCAATAAAATTTCCTAGTGATTTGGTATCTTTAAGTCTTTCCCTATCAAAAACAAGCTCACGTATATTATCTCGGTTTGGCTTGTATGTACCCACTAAGTCCACCAAAAGATTAACAATACCTGCTGTATCTCCATTACGTACTATTAACTTTAATTTCTTCATGGCCTTGTCCAATTTAACTATATCTATCTCTTCTAAGTGGGTTATAGATATTCTGTCATGTTCTGTAGCTACATTATTTTCATCATCATTTAGCAGTTCTTCATAGAGCTTTTCTCCAGGCCTTAGGCCTGTTATCTCTATATCTATATCATCACCAAGTCTCAGCCCAGATAGTTTGATCAAATCTTTTGCCAGATCTATTATCTTGACAGGCTCACCCATATTCAGAACAAAGACCTCTCCCCCTTGCCCTATTGAGCCAGCTTGAATAACTAGCTGTACTGCTTCAGGTATTGTCATGAAATATCTAATTACATCTTTATGAGTAA
>JADQBV010000114.1 GCA_016278415.1 Halanaerobiales bacterium | reverse complement strand
TAAATATTGATATTTCAAGGTGCACAGAAATTATTTATGTGCGAAGTTTGAGTATAATAATAAATATGCATCAATGCTGAGTTAAGTATATTTAATCACTTTAATTTACTTTAATAAATAATATATTAAATAGAGGACACACTAATAACAGGAGGTTTGAAGATGAGCAATGACGTAATTAATGAAAAAATGCTAGTGATTGGCGGAGGGCCTGCAGGGCTAACAGCGGCTATTTATGGGTCCCGAGCTGGTCTTGATCCTATAGTTTTAATGGGTCCGGAACCAGGTGGACAAATTACGACTTCTCCAGAGATAGAAAATTTCCCTGGTTTTCCTGATGGCATTAATGGATTTGAATTAATGCAAAGAATGATAAAACAAGTTGAAAACTTAGAGGGTAGAATGGCTTATGAAGCAGTACATAAAGTGAATTTTGAAAAAAGTCCATATATAATAGAGACTGATGAAAATATATATAATACGGAGACAATCATTATAACTACAGGTGCTTCGCCTCGCAAATTAGGTCTTGAGAGTGAAACAAGGCTAGTAGGTCGTGGAGTTTCCTATTGTGCAACATGTGATGGTGCTTTTTTTAAGGAGAAAGATGTGGCTGTTGTAGGTGGTGGAGATACTGCTTTAGAAGAAGCAAACTACTTAACTAATTTTTGTTCAAAAGTCTTTGTTTTGCACAGACGTAATGAATTTAGGGGTACAAGTATCTTGGCTGAAAGGGTTATGAACAATCCTAAAATTGAAGTTTTATGGGATACTGAAGTGGAAGAAATTCTTGGAGATGAGAAGGTAAAGGCATTATCAATTGTTAATAATAAGACTGGTGAAAAAAAGGAACTAGATGTTAGTGGTGTATTTATTGCAATTGGCTATAATCCTAATACCAATTTATTTGAAGAGTATATAGAATTAGATGATTGGGGATATATAGTTACAGATGATAAATATATGACCAGCAAAAAAGGGATCTATGCAGCTGGTGATGTTCAAGACCCATTCTATAGACAGGTAATAACATCTGCAGGCGCTGGAGCTGCTGCAGCTATAGAAATAAGTAAATATATTGATAGTTTGAAGTAGGGGAATTTTATGTAGTTTGAATAAGTCCTTATAAATATTCATAGGATTTAGATTAAACTAGGGATTTATTCCTCTTCTTCAAATAAATCTGTTTTAACTTCCATAACTGTTTTGAGAGAAACACCTAGTCTTTCTGAAATTTCAAAATCATTCATTCCAGTAGACCAGGCGATGAGGAAATCGTGGTGGTCTACTTTTTTATTTTCTTTCTCCAGTACTTTTTCCATATATGTCACATCCTTCACTTTTTATTAGTAAAATAGAACCTACTTAAATAGGTAATTATTTTTATTTAAATAATAATTAATACTTATATTTTTATATGAAATTAGTCTATACCAACAATATATTTTTTATACTGTAAAATTTTTACTATTTTTAAAGATTAGTAGACAGGGAACCTAAGATTTGCAGGGATTTCCGTTTTTATCGAGAATACTGTAAAGAAGACTTGATTCAGATGTTTCACCTGAATCCTAGTCGCACTTATCCTGAAACTTACTGCTACTTGCAGTCTTGCAAGTTAGAATCTAGTAGCAGTTAGTTATGAGGGTAAAGAAGACTTGATTCAGATGTTTCATTGAATCCTAGAGAAGTAAATCAAAAGATAATTATAGAATAGGAGTAGCACTATATGACTGCTGGCAAATTAATAGTGATTGAATCAGGCATAGATGGTAGTGGTAAGACTACCCAGTTTGAAATGCTTTATAATAAATTAAAACAAGAAGGTCATGATGTTTATAAGGTTGAATTTCCCGATTATGAAAGTGATTCCTCTGCTCTGGTCAAGATGTATTTAGGTGGTGATTTTGGTGAAAAGCCAAAAGATGTCAATTTATATGCAGCATCTACTTTTTATGCTGTTGATAGGTTTGCATCATTTCAAAAGAAATGGAAGAACCTTTATGATAAAGGTGCTATAATTTTGGCTGATCGTTATACTACTTCGAACATGATACATCAGGCTTCTAAGATAGATGATGTTAGGGAAAGGGAATCTTATCTTGATTGGTTAAGGGACCTGGAATTTAACAAATTTGCTCTTCCTGAACCAGATTTAGTTGTCTTTCTGGATATGCCGCCAAAATATAGTATTAAGTTAATAAATGACAGGGGATATAGAGATATTCATGAAAGAGATATTGAATATTTACATACCACTTATAAAAATGCCTTAGGGATTGCTGAAAGGTATGAGTGGTCGATTGTAGATTGCATTGAAGAAAACAGTATAATATCTATTGAAAAAATACATGAAAAGGTAAGTAAATATGTAGAGAAAATTTTTAAGGAGGGTTTTTAAGTCATGGATAGAGAAGGGAGAATGAATAAAATGAAGATGGTGGTTGCTGTTGTTCATGATCATGATGCCCATAATTTACTTGAGGCTTTAAACAAAGACGGGTATAGTGCTACCAAGATGGCTAGTACTGGTGGATTTTTGCGAGAAGGAAACACTACTTTCATGATTGGTACTGACGAAGAACATGTAGATAAGTTGATGAAAATAATTAAAAAGAATTGTCAGTCCAGAAAGAAGACAATTGCACCAATGTCACCAGTTGCTAACACACTGGAAAGTTATTACTCTTTTCCAATGGAAGTACAAATTGGTGGTGCAACTATCTTTATTATTGATGTAGAGCAGTTTCTAAAGATTTAGAGATACCTGCGTGTCTTTATATTGGGACTGTATAATAAGTAATTACCCAATATAGCTTGATACTATAGTAATTTCTTTTTTCCGTTCCAGAAATATAATTGGCCTACACTAAGTTAATAAGTTCCGGAACGTAGTGGAGGATAAATTAAAACAAAATAATATTACAGGAATAAATGTTTAATAGAATTGAGGTTTAGATATGAGTTTTGAAAAAGTAAAAGGGCAGGAGGCTGCTATTCGTATTTTAAAAGATGAATTGGATAGCAGTCGTATACATCATGCCTATTTGTTTATAGGGAAAAATGGTGTTGGCAAACAAAGATTAGCTCTTGAATTTACGAAGGCTATACTTTGCCAGGAACAAGGCGTAGATGCCTGTGACAAATGTTTAGCCTGTCGAAAGATTGATCATTCAAATCACCCTGATCTTCGGATAATAAATATTGAAGAAGACAGTAATTCTATAAAAATAGACCAAATTAGGGAATTACAAAAAGATATTGCTTATAAGCCATATGATAGTCATAGGAAAGTATATATCATTACAGATGCTGATAAAATTACAACAGAGGCCGCTAATAGTCTATTAAAGACTTTAGAAGAACCACCGGACTATGCTGTTATTATTCTACTTGCAGAAGAACTTGATAAATTATTACCAACAGTTATTTCTCGCTGTCAGCAAATTCAATTAAATAAAATTTCAGATAGTATAATTGGAAAAGAGATAGAGGAACATGGTTTTGATGAGGAAACTTCAAGTCTGATTGCTAAATTAGCCGATGGGAGTCTGGGTCGTGCTATTAGGCTACTTGATGATGAAGATTTTCTGGAAAACCGGAAACAAATACTAAAGACTTTATATAAATTACCAGAGTTAAGCGCTGTTGATATTTTTAAACAGGTGGATTTTATGATTTCTATTTTAAATAAAAAGGATGATTTTCCTTTATTTTATTTGATATTGAGCTGGTATAGAGATATAATATTATATAATCAGGGATATGATAGAGAAATAATTAATTCTGATTGCTATAAATGGATAAAATTACAAAATGAATATTATTCTTTGGAAGAATTGATATCTATTGTGAAATTAGTAAATAATATAAAAGGATATATGGGAAGAAACGTAAAAAAAGATTTGGCTTTACAAGTATTATTATTTAAGATAAGAGCTAAGAGGGTGGAATAGATAATGTATACAGTCGTTGGAGTTAGTTTTAAGAGAGCAGGGAAGGTCTATTACTTTGACCCCGCAGATTTTGACTTAGGGATGGGTGATCACGTTATAGTTGAAACTGCTCGTGGAATAGAGTTTGGTGAAGTGGTTTTAAATCCTAAAGAGGTAACAGAGAAAGAGATTGTCGCTCCATTAAAGAAGGTTATTCGCAAGGCTAGTCCAGATGATTACGAAAAGAACGATGAGAATAAAAGGCTTGAAAAAAAGGCTTATGATATATGCTTACAGAAAATTAAAAAACATGATTTACCGATGAAATTGATAGATGTTGAATACACATTTGATCATAATAAGATTATATTTTACTTCACTGCAGAAGGAAGAGTAGATTTTAGGGAATTAGTTAAGGATCTGGCCCGAGTATTTAAAACACGTATAGAGTTAAGGCAGATAGGGGTTAGAGATGAGGCCAAGATGATAGGCGGATTAGGAATATGCGGTAGGGCATTATGTTGTTCTCTGTTTCTAAGGGATTTTGATCCTATTTCTATTAAAATGGCTAAAAAGCAAGAACTCTCCCTTAATCCTTCAAAAATTTCAGGTGTTTGTGGGCGTTTAATGTGCTGTCTAAAATATGAATCAACTACTTATAAGAGGTTAAAGGAAGAGATGCCTGAAGTAGGCGATACAGTTGAAACAGATGTAGGTGAAGGGAAAATAGTTAAAAGGAATTTAGTGAAGAAAACTGTTAAAGTTGATATAGGTAAAGAAGATAATATCGAAATAGAATTAGAAGAAATCAACGGTTATGAGCCGGAAGAATAGGGGCTGAACCTAATGGATGAAGAGGTATTAAGTGCTTTAGCCTATTTTCAGGAACAGTTGGAGGAGATGTCCGGTAGGTTCCAAAAACTAAAGGATATAACATATCAATTATATAAAGAAAATAAAGAATTAAAGGATGAAAATGGAGAGCTGAAAGAGATAGTCTTTGAACGTAAAAAGGACAAAAAAGGGGAAGCATATTCCAATTTGCTTTATTTATATAATGAAGGATATCATATATGTCATCCTAGCTTTGCTGAGAGGCGTAAGGGTGACTGTCTTTTTTGTCAAAAACTTATAGATAATCAGTTTGAGGAGTAGTATTATGGAAGAAATAACTACATTAATTCCTGACAAATTATATCTTATACAGGAATCAAATTTCTTTAAGTTTGGAAATGACTCTGTGTTTCTGGCAGATTTTACATCTGTTAAATCCGGAGATATAGTAGTAGATTTTGGAACTGGCAGTGGAGTTATTCCGCTGCTTTTGGCATTCAAACAGGAACCTGAGAGGGTTATAGGTATCGAAATACAAGAAAAACTAGTTGATTTAGCAAAGCGCAGCATTGATTTAAATAAACTAAATAGTAAAATAGATATAGTCAAGGGTGATTTTAAAGAGGCAAGTCGGATTGTTGATTTTGGCAGTGTTGATTTAGTGGTTACAAATCCCCCTTATACCCCTGTAAATAGAGGGAAGATAACCCTTGGGAAGGAAAAGGCAATTGCTAGACATGAGCTATACGGAACACTGGAAGACGTTATTCATGAGGGGGCGGCGATTTTAAGGTTTGCTGGTAAGATGACTATGGTACATAGGTCTTATCGGCTTGCAGAGGTTGTATTTTTGATGAAAAAGTATAATTTGGAGCCCAAAAGACTACGTTTTATACAATCTCGCTTGGCTACAGCTCCTAAGGTTTTTTTGATTGAAGCCCAGAAAGGGGCAAAACCGGGCATTGATGTCGAGCCGGTCCTTGTAGTTTATGAAGAAGATTCTAATGAATATACTATGGAAGTAAAAGAGATATATGGAGAGGATAAGTGTGACTAACACAAATGATTATGTTCAGGGAGGTAAGTTATATATTTGTGGAACCCCTATTGGAAACCTTGATGATATAACATATAGGGCTTTGAAGGTATTAAAGGGGGTTGACTTAATAGCAGCTGAAGATACGCGAAGAACTATTAAATTATTAAATTATTTTGAGATAAACAATAAACTTGAAAGCTATCATGAACATAATGAGCTAGAGAAGGCTGGGAAACTATTAAGATTAATAAAATCTGGTAAGTCTATAGCACTGGTAAGTGATGCAGGTATGCCAGGGATATCAGATCCAGGATTTAAACTAGTTAGAATGGCAATTGAAGAGGGTATTGAGGTAATACCTATACCAGGACCTACTGCGGCTATAAATGCCCTTGTGGTATCAGGAATGGATACAGCTAAGTTTGTCTTTGAAGGTTTCTTAATTCGTAAAGGTAAAGAAAGAGAAGAACAACTGGAGGAATTAAAAGCTGAAGAAAGAACAATTATTATCTATGAATCTCCTTATCGCCTTAAAGATACAATAAAAGATTTAAGGGGGATTATGGGCAATAGAAAGATTGCAATTATCAGGGAGTTAAGTAAATTACATGAAGAAAAGATATATGGTAATACTGACACTATATTATCACAGATAAAAGACAGGGAAATTAAAGGTGAAATAGTCATAGTAATTGAAGGAAATCAGAACATAAATGTAGAAAAAGAAGGATGGGAAGAACTGGAGCTTCTTGAACATGTCAAATTATTTGTAGATCAGGGTATGAGCAAGAAAAAAGCCATCAAAAAAGTAGCTGAACTCAGAGAGCTGCCTAAAAGAGATGTTTATAAAGAGGCTATTGCTATTGATGTAGATAAAAGTAATTAAACTATACTTTTAAATGAAAGGGGCAAAATTTATGTCAAAAGATACGTTTTACGTTACAACTCCTATTTATTATCCAAGTGATAGGTTACATATCGGGCACGCTTATACTACGGTTGCTGCTGATACAATCACTAAATATAAGGCAATGCGAGGTTTTGATACAATGTTTCTGACTGGTTCTGATGAACATGGTCAAAAGATACAGCGTAAAGCAGCTGAAGTTGGTAAAGAGCCTAAGGAATATGTTGATGAAATTGTGGCTACTTTTAAATCCCTCTGGGAAAGACTAGGGGTTGAGTATGATTACTTTATACGTACAACTGAAGATAGGCACGAAAAAGTAGTTCAGGAGATATTCAAGACCTTATATGATAAAGGTGATATTTATAAGGGGAAATATGAGGGCTCCTACTGTACTCCTTGTGAGACTTTTTGGACTGATAGGCAGTTAGAGGATACTGATAATGCTAAGGTATGTCCTGATTGTGGAAGGGAAGTTGAATGGGTTGAAGAGACTAGCTATTTCTTTAAAATGAGTAAATATGCAGATAAGTTGCTAGAGCATATTAAGAATAATCCTGATTTCATACAACCAGAAACAAGGCGTAATGAGATGGTTAGCTTTATTGAACAGGGCTTAGATGACCTCAGTGTATCTAGAACTACCTTTGACTGGGGTGTACCTGTACCTTTTGATGATGACCATGTTATCTATGTCTGGATTGATGCATTAAGCAACTATATTACTGCTATAGGCTATGATACTGATCAGGAGAATTACCAGAAATACTGGCCGGCTGACCTGCATTTAGTTGGAAAAGACATATTACGTTTTCATACGATAATCTGGCCTATTATATTAATGGCATTAGAACAACCATTACCTAAAAAGGTTTTTGGACACGGTTGGTTACTATCAGAAAGTGGTAAAATGTCTAAATCTAAAGGTAATGTTGTTGATCCAAATGTTCTTATTGATGATTTTGGTATTGACCCTATAAGATACTATCTCTTGAGAGAGGTGGCTTTTGGTACAGACGGTACATATTCAACAGAGGCATTAATCCAGAGAATAAACTCAGATCTAGCTAATGACCTGGGTAATCTTCTAAATAGAACTATCAGTATGATAGAAAAATATTTTGACGGAATTGTTCCAGAGCCTGGTCCTGAAGAGAGTGTTGATGATGATTTAAAGAACTATGCTATGGAAACAATATCTAAGGTTGAAAAAAATATGGAAAACTTAAAATATACTGTTGCGCTGGAGGAACTTTGGGTACTTGTTAGAAGGACTAACAAGTATATTGATCAGACAACACCATGGATTTTAGGTAGAGAAGAGGATAAACAAGATAGACTAGGAACAGTACTCTATAATCTAGTTGAATCCTTGAGGATTATTGCAGGAGCCCTTAAACCATTTATGGTTGAAACCCCCTATCTTATGGGAGAACAGTTGGGTATGGAACAGGCTATAAGAGACTTAAACTGGCATGATTTAACTGTCTGGGGTGGGGTTAAAGCTGGCATTAAAGTAAATGAGGCTAATCCTATTTTCCCTAGGATAGATATAGAGGAATACTTTGAAATGCTTGAAGAGAGAAAGAAGAACGAGAAGAAGCAGGGAAAAGAGTATAACGGTTCAAAGAAAACGTCTAGCAAAAAACAAGATAATAAGGATTCAAAAGGAGAGAGCCAATTGATTAATTTTGACGATTTTACTAAACTTGATATAAGGGTAGCTGAAGTGTTAGAAGCAGAAAAGATAGAAGGTAGTAATAAATTATTAAAGTTGCAGGTAGATCTTGGTGAAGAAAAACGGCAGTTGGTTGCAGGTGTAGCTAAACATTATCAGGCAGAGGATGTCGTTGGCAAAAAAATATTAATGTTGGCAAACCTTGAGCCTGCTACTATATTTGGAGTAGAATCTAATGGTATGATTTTAGCAGCATCTAATGATCAAGGTGACTTGACATTAACTACTGTTGAGCAGGCAATTAGTAATGGTAGTAGGGTTAAATAGTTTAGGAAAAAGTGTAGTAATTATTAAGCAACTTCTTGCAATCAGTCGAAGTTTGGAACACTTTTATATTCACTCGGATAATATCTGTAAATGCTGCTTAATAGAAGTTGCTAAGTGATAATGGAGAATTAATCTAAAACCCACCAGTAGAAGGTGGGTTTGATTGATAAATGAAGGATGATGAATAAATGGCTTATCTTGATTTTGTAAAAAACATATCATCTACGGCTGTATATAATAGAGGTTTGAGGTATTATAAACAAGGGGCAATAGCAAATTATAATGTGAAGAAAACAGAGTCTGGTACTTTTAGGATTACTGGTACAGTTAGAGGTAATTATTATTATGACCTTATTATTGACCTCCATGTTGCTGATAGTGGGAAACTTTATTATAAGACCAAGTGTACCTGCCCATACGATTGGGGTGGGGAGTGTAAGCATGTTGTAGCTATTTTAATAAAATTTTTTCAAGAAGACTATGGTAGGTTAAAGGAAGAGATGTTAATTGACAGGGATTATTTAAAATTAGTAGAAATAAGCAAAGATCAGCAGGGAAAGAAGTTGTTATATTATATAAAAGGGCTGGATGAGGATAAACTGGTCAATTTTAAGATATATCTTGAAGCAGATTCTTCTAAAAGTGAAGATGTGAGGCAAGAAATAGATCAGATTATTAAGGATTTTATATTAGGAGATGATAGTGGTCTTTTTCAATTTACAGCTAGAGATAGACATATTTTAAACTTTCTTGATGACTATTCTTATAGTAAAGGCAGGGAAGGTAATACCTTTTTGTTACCTAAAACAGAGGAAAACTTCCTTTTCTTAAAAGGGTTAGCGGAGGAGGAACGTTTATTTTTTGCTGATAATAAGAGACAGGTGAAGATAGGTAAGGAGATAACCCCCTCTTTCCTTCTGAGAGGAAACGAAGATGAGGTTAATATTGAAATCGATGTAAATTACGAATTATACCATGGGAAAGATGACTTGTTTATCTGGGTTCTGTTGGAAGATACCATTCATCCCATAGTAAATAAAAGGATTCTAGAATTACCAGAAAAAATAAAAATTCCACAAAAAAGGAGAGGGGAGTTTTTGTTTGAAATACTTCCAACTTTACAAAAGAAATATAATCTGGCTATTGATGGTGAAATAAAGGATTATAAGGTAGTAAAGACAGAACCGATAATTAATATACATTTAGATAGTATTGAAGGTGTACTATACTGTGATGTAGAGCTTGAGATAGGGAAAGAGAACTATCAAGGGGCAGAAATACTATCTGTTGAAATTGATGATAATGATTATAAGCGCTCAGAGAAAGACGATAAACTCTGGCATGCAAAGAATTATGAGCCAGTTCGGGCCTTAATTAATTTCTTGGAGGAATATGAATTTCATGTTAGGCCAGATATCTTTTTTATCAAGAATAAAGAAGATATACAGGAGTTTATCACTAATGGGCTTTTATACCTGCAAGAGGAATGGAATGTTTCTCGTAGTGAGTCCTTCAACCAAATTGAGGTACAGTCTGTTGAATTAGAACCGGTTATAGAATTAGTAGAGAATGATGAAGAAGATGGCAAAATAAATTGGTTTGAATTTAAGATATATTATAATCTCGGTGGTCACTCCCTTAGCAGAGACGATTTACACAAGATGATAAGATATAACAAAAGTGGTGAGGCTTATGTTCAAATTGACGACAATTATTATTTCCTTCAAGAGGGTCAGCGAGAGAAAAATATAAAAGAAATAATAGACTTAGCTGATGATCAAGAGGAAAATTATAAGAGCAATTATTATAACATACTTTATTATAAGAAACTGATTGAAGAGAGTGGAATTAGTTTTAAGGGTAACAAGGTTTATAATCAGCTGGAAGAAGATATTAGTGAGAATAACTTAGTTATGGCAGAAGATATTCCTCGGCAGGTAGAGGGGTTATTACGTAATTATCAAAAAGATGGTTTTTACTGGTTGAATTTTTTATATAAATATTATTTTGGTGGTATATTAGCTGATGATATGGGATTAGGAAAAACCATACAGGCATTGACTCTACTCAAAAGCATAGAATTAACCGCTCCTGCCTTGATAGTCTGTCCCCGAACTTTAATATATAACTGGGGTGAGGAGATAGAAAAATTCTTCCCGGACACAAAGTATCTAGTCTATTATGGCACTCCTGAAGAGCGGGAGACAATGATTGAGGATATTAAAGATTACGATATAATAATAACATCATATTCAATAATTAGTCGTGATTTTAAGCTCTTAAATGAAATACCAGGTGGTTTTTCCTATTGTATCCTTGATGAAGCGCAACATATTAAGAACTACAAGACCAAGAGGGCCAGGAGTGTTAAATCCATCAACGCTATACGCAAATTAGCCCTGACAGGTACACCTATAGAGAATTCCGTAGAGGAATTATGGTCAATATTTGACTTCTTAATGCCTGGATATTTAGGAACATATACTTTGTTCAGGAAAAAATACCTTAATCCAATTATAAATGATAATGATCAGAGGGTATTAGGGGAATTAAAGAAGAGGGTAGCACCATTTATACTTAGACGTAAAAAAAGTGATGTGCTTAAGGAATTGCCTGAAAAAATGATTAATTTTCAACAGGTAGAAATGACTAAATTGCAACAAGATACCTATCAATTGGTTTTGGAGGATGTCAAGGGTAAGTTATTTGAAACAGTTAGTGAAAAGGGTTTTAATCAATCCAGAATACATATTTTAGCTGCTTTAACAAAATTAAGGCAGATTTGTAACCACCCTTCTTTGGTACTTGACCAAGCAGAACAACAGGCTCCTTCTGGCAAACTGGATACTTTAGTGGAGATGGTGGAAGAGGCTATTGAAGGTGGTCATAAGCTGGTCGTATTTAGTCAGTTTGTTAAAATGCTTAAATTAATTAGAGAGCGATTTGATATTAAAGGTATTACTTATGAATATCTAGATGGTAGTACCCATAATAGGATGGAAAGGGTCAATAGATTTAACTCTGATGAGGATGTAAAGGTTTTTCTGGTGAGTCTTAAGGCAGGAGGGGTAGGCTTAAATCTTACCTCTGCTGATATTGTTATCCATGTCGATCCCTGGTGGAATCCTATGGTAGAAAGACAGGCAACAGATAGGGTACATCGTATAGGTCAGGAAAATAAAGTTGTAGTCTATAAAATGATCACAAGGGGTACTGTGGAAGAAAAGATGTTAAAACTCCAAAAACGCAAAGAAGAGGTCTTTAATAATGTTATTGAAGATAATAATTCAAAATCTGAATCTATAACCTGGGAAGATATACAGGATTTACTTCATTTTGAATACTAGCTCGTGGACATTAACCTGTATTTCTGATATAATTTTAAGTATATAGTGATAATTTATACAAATAAAGACAAATTTGATGTTAGGTTTGCAAATATAAAAGTAGATAAAAGTAGACTAAATACTTATAAGTACATTTAGAGTCTAAGGGATGACATAAAGGTAAAGTGAGATAATAGAAATATTTATTAGTATTTAGTAAGCAAAAATAGAATTAATAAGACTTTGTTAGAGGAGATGAAAAGGATGAAGGATCGTAATTATATTCCGAAGGCGACTGTAGAGCGTTTACCGTTATATTATAGGTGTTTAGATAGGGTTTCTTCTTATGAAAACACAGATGTAGTGTCATCTAAAGAGTTGGGAGGAAAACTAGGGATTCCTTCTACTCAAGTAAGGAAAGATCTTTCTTACTATGGTGAGTTTGGACGTAGGGGAGTAGGATATGATGTCGATGGTTTAAGGAAATCTATTGGGAAGATACTGGGAGTAGATAAGGTATGGCCTGCAGTACTCGTTGGAGCAGGAAACCTGGGTAGGGCTCTGGTTAATTATGAGGGGTTTGTTAAGATGGGCTTAAAAATCTCTAAGATACTCGATGCTGATCTAGTTAAGATAGGTAATAAAATTGGTGATATCACTGTTGATAGCATGAAAGAGTTGGAAGGTATCGTTGAAGAGAATGATATTAATGTTGGTATTGTAGCTGTACCTGCTTCAGCAGCACAGGAAGTTGCTGAAGATATGATATCTGCTGGCATAAAGTCTATTTGGAATTTCGCACCAACTAGGTTGATAGTTCCTGAAGATGTTTTAGTACGTAATGAAGATTTAGCTGTAGGTATAGCTAGTTTAATATACCATCTAAGCTGGACTCAGGAAAACAGTTAAATGAATCCAGTAGATTGGTATAATACTTTTAAATCTACGTTTTAGTAAAAATTTTATAATTTTCGATAGAAAGAAGAATAAACCTTTTCTAAGCCAAAGTTTCCGGGATTAAATATAAACTCGGTATTTCCCAGAAACAAATAACCACCTGGGTTTAAAGCTTCTGTAAATTTATGGGTTAGCATTTCTTTAATATTAGAGGTTAGATATATAAAGAAATTTCTACTTAGTATTAGGTCCCAACCTTTTGTATAGGAATCATTTATAAGATTCTTTTGTTCAAAAATAACTTTATTAATTATCTCTTCATTTAATTTATACCTTATGGGTGTTTCGCTAACCCTATTGAAATACCTTTCTAATATTATATCAGGTACATTTTGAACAGAATTAGGATTATAAAGTGCGTTTTTGGCATCTTCCAGAATATTGAGATCAATATCACTTGCTAGTATTTTATATTGATTTTTATTATAATTTAAGTTTTTAAGTATAATGGCCAGAGTATATGGCTCAGAACCATTAGAACACGGTGCACTCCAGATTTTTATACGTTTACTTTGTTTAAAAAGCTCTGGGAATATATTTTCCTCTAGATATTTAAAGTTCTGAGGATTACGGTAAAATTCAGAGGTGTTAATAGTAAAATGATCTAGATATGCCTCTTTAAACTTGGGATCATTTTTTAATAGAGTCAAACATTCTTCATAATTTGCAACATCGTATCTTCTCATTATACTATCAGTACGTCGTTGGACTCTTTTTATTTTATATCCTTTAAGATCTATATTGATTACCTTTATTGCCTGCTCTGTAAATTGATCAAAACTTAGGGTCATTTAAAATCTCCTTTCAATTAGCTCAATTAGTTTAAATGGTATTTGGTGTAAAGGTACAATTTCGTCGAAAGCCCCAGCCTTGATTGTAGCACCTGGCATTCCATATACTAATGCGGTACTTTCATCTTCAACTATACCATAACCCCCATGTTCTTTTATGGCCTCCATTCCTTCTGCACCATCTGCCCCCATTCCTGTAAGGATAACACCAATTAACCTATCAGCGAAATTTTCGGCAGCGGAGATCATCATATGATCGACACAAGGTCGAACACTCCATTTAGGTTTGGATTGATCTAAGCTTATCTTACCTTGTTCATTAACTCTCATATGGAAATCCCCAGGTGCTAATAGGGCTAGACCAGGTTTCAGAGAATCGCCTCTTGCTGCTTCTTTAACTGTAATAGCCGATTCTTGATTAAGTCGATTGGCAAAAGAGGTTGTAAAACCTGCAGGCATATGTTGGACTATTAATATAGCAGCCGGGAAGTTTTCAGGTAAAATAGGGATTATAGCCTTTAAGGCTTTGGGTCCACCTGAGGAAGTACCTATAGCTAAAATTGGATACTTGCTTTCAGGGCTCTTTTTTGATATCTTATTTTTATAAGATGCTGTAATGGGTTTTATTTTAAATGCAGGTCTTGATTTCATACCTGCGGCTGCTTTGATTTTTAAAATAAGGTTTTTAGATATTTCATCTATACTCATACTTGTAGATCCGTCTGGTTTAGGGATAAAATCAAAAGCACCTAACTCTAGTGCTTTCATTACTGTTATTTTACTATCGATTGCACTAACCATAATCGTAGGTATTGGGTTATTAAATTTCATGATTTCTTTTAAGGTATCCAAACCATTTTTTACAGGCATATCAACATCAAGGGTGATTACATCAGGTTTTATTTCCTTGAGTTTTTCTAATGCCTCAACACCATCACCAGCCATTGCGATAACACTTATATCTTCTTCTGTTTCTATTGTTTTTTTGAAAATTTGTCTCATAAATGAAGAATCATCTACGACCAAGACTTTAATCATTTAAAAAACCTCCTATATATTGAAGAGAATTAGAAATTCTCATCATTTTTTGGAACAAAAGACTATAAAACGACAAAGTTCTATAATATATTAGTTCTTCTTTCTGTTTAAAAATCCTGCAAGAAATGTGGTGAAATAATAAATGAAAATAGAAGTATCTGTATTGGCAAGTGGTAGTTCAGGCAATTCTATCTATATATCCGGAGGAAAAAATAGTATATTAATTGATGCTGGGCTTAGTGGAAAAGAGATTGAAAGGAGACTAGCAAAGATAGATGTTTCCGCTGATAGCCTTGATGCAATATTGGTTACACATGAGCATTCTGATCATATCCAAGGTGTAGGAGTTTTATCACGTAGGTATGATCTCCCTATTTTTGCTAATGACCTGACCTGGAAAGGTGCAGAAAAGAAGTTAGGTAAGATAAGTAACAATAATTGTCAGGTTTTTAAAGGTGACTTTATGATTGGTGACTTAGGTATATCTCCCTTTTCTATTTCTCATGATGCGAGTGCACCAGTAGGTTATATTATCAATTGTGCTGACAAAAGAATAGGACATGCTACTGATATGGGTTATGTATCTGATGAAATAGAAACCTGTCTTAAGGGTCTAGATTTTTTAATAATTGAATCTAATCACGATTTTGAAATGTTAATGTCAGGCTCATATCCCTGGCCTTTAAAGAATAGGATCAAGGGTGATAAAGGTCATTTATCTAATGATGACACAGCAGATTTACTGCCTAGAATAATTGGGGATAATTTCCCTCGCATACTATTGGCTCATTTAAGCAAAGATAATAATATACCTGACTTGGCATATATTACTGCAAAAAATAATTTAGAGGATAAGGGCTTTACTATTGATAAAGATTTGAAGTTGGATTTTACTTATCGTCACAAGCCTACTGAATTATTTAGGGTGGGGTAGATACAATGACTTTAGTAAAATGAAATTTATACTATACTAAATCTTAGTTCCGTTTTATTTTGAAAACTTGGTAGTACTTACAACCACTTATCTTATATCCATATTAAAAAGAATACTAGATAATTAATAGGAGCGTGCTATATGATGTCCTTAATCCCCGAATTTTTTTCTGATAATCAAGAAAAAAGTAAAATAAATTGGAAGTCTTTTGTATTCTTGCTAGGCTTGTGTCTTATACTCGGGATAGCATTAATTTACTTTGTATTACCAGGTTTCTTTTCTGGGGGAATTATACAGAGAATACCTATTATAATAGAACAACAGAACGAAGAAGTAATGAGTAAAGGAGTTTATAAATGGAAGTAAATATACTTACTGTAGGTAAGGTAAAGGAATCTTATCTGCAGACAGGAATAGATGAGTTTACTAAAAGATTACAACCATATACAAAGGTGAATTTCTTAGAAGTTAATGATGAAAGGATACCTTCAAATCCTTCCGAGGCAGATAAAGTTGCTGTCAAAGATAAAGAAGGAGAACGCATAATAGGTACCCTTGTAGAACGGACTTATGTGATAGCACTTGATGTAAAGGGTAAACCGATGACATCAGAGGGTCTGGCTAAGTCAGTAAAGAATTTACAGGTACGCGGATACAGCAGTATCACCTTCATTATAGGTGGTGCCTTAGGACTAAGCAAAGGGGTATTAAATAAAGCGGATTATCGTTTATCCCTTTCACATATGACATTTACACATCAAATGGTAAGGTTAATACTTATTGAACAGGTTTATAGGGCATTTAAGATAATACGCGGTGAACCGTACCATCTGTGATGCATAAAAATTGTTTTTAAGTAAATAAAAATAACACAAATATATATTAACTATCATGTATTAAACGGGGTCAGGGAATTAGTGTTTTATTGCTAAAATAGAATTGGAATATTAGAATGATTATGGTGTGTTAAGCTCTAACTCCTATCCATGGGGAAAAGAATTACCTATGGATAGGGGTTTTGCTATTTTTTAGCAGGATATTTAGGCAAAATGGAGAATTACGTATGGAAAGGTATTTTAATAAGGGAGTTGTTAGAGGAATGAAAATTAAAAGTATTGCTGGTGAAAACTTTAGATTACTTACTGAAATGTCCCAAAACAGAATTATGCTGGATGATAAGAATACTATAATAGTAGGAAGAAATAATTGTGGCAAGACATCTTTTATTGAATTAGTTAAAGGTTTTACTACTAAAGATAATCCTAATTTTGATTTTGCAGATTTCTCAATATCATCGCTAAGTAACTTTGATAGTAGCTATAAAAGCTTCAAGAAGTATAGAGAGTTGAAAAATAAAAATAATGAAGAAGACGAAGAAAAGATAGTTGAGTTAAAAGAAAAGTTTGAAAATAAACTGCCCATAATAAAGTTAGAAATTGTAATTACATATACTGATGATGATAATACAGCACATTTAGAGCCGTTTATCACTGAATTAAAATCAGATAATAAAGAGGTGATTTTACAATATGAATACTACTGTGAAAAAGCGGAAAGGTTTTTTGATAAGTATGAAAGACTTCATGGTGATAGCAAAAAGGAATTAAGAGAGTACATCAAAGATGATTATAGTACTTTTTATAAAACTCGTATCTGGACTATTGATTCAACTAATAGGGAAAATAGGCATCTAATTGAGAAGAAAAAAACTTGGAAGGAAGATTTAAATAAATTATTAAAAACTGCATTTATTTTTGCTCGTCGGGAACTTGATGATAAGGCGGAGGATAAGTCAAAAGAATTATCAAAGTTGTTTGACAGCTATTTTAAGTTAGTGCAGAATGATGATGAAAAATTATTAACAGAACTAACAGATGCATTAGGAACCGCCAGTGGAGATTGGGATAAAAAATATCCTGATATTTTCAAGGAATATTTTGATGACTTAAATAACTTTGGTTATCCAGGTCTGGAAGATCGTAATATAGAATTAAAATCAAAGTTTTCTCCGGATAGTATTTTGAAAAATAATACTGATATATTTTATAGTAATGATAGTGGCTATAGTTTACCCGAGGCATATAATGGTCTTGGTTTCAGTAACTTAATTTATATAATACTGAAGCTACTATACTTTTATAAAGAATTTCAGATAGAAGGATCTAGGCTGCAATTGATATTTATTGAGGAACCAGAGGTACATTTACATCCTCAAATGCAAAAAACATTTATAAGAAATATAATTAACTTTATTGATAAGAAGTTTGATAAGGAAAAAGGAGCGTTAAAATGGAATGTACAAATTGTCATTACAACTCATTCTTCTCACATTATTTCTGAAAGCAGCTATAAGCACATTCGTTACCTTAAAAAGCGGAAAGAGTATGTAGAGACTAAAGATCTGGAGGACTTTGCTAATAAAAAGCCAGATGGCATTTCATTTTTAGAACAATATTTGAAGCTTGATAAAAGCGATATGTTTTATGCTGATAAAGTGATAATGATTGAGGGAACCGTTGAAAGAATGTTATTGCCAATGATGATTAAGAAGTTATCAAATGATGATAAAGACCATAGTTTGTCATCCCAATATATTTCTATAATTGAAGTGGGAGGAGCATATGCATATAAGTTTAAAGATTTATTAAACTTTATTGAGGTTAAGACGTTGATTATCACAGATTTAGACTGTGTTGACCCTAATAATAAATATAGTAAAATTGCTCCTGAGTTAGATAAGGATTATATTAGCAGTAATTTAACTTTACAGGATTGGCTTCCTAAATTGAAGAATATAGATGAATTACTGGAATGTGGTGAAGATGACAAAATAGATTGTAATAAATTATTCAGAGTCGCTTATCAATACCAGTATCCTTTAGAAATGGAAAATTGTGAAGTAATATGTGGTAGGAGTTTTGAAGAGCAGTTTATCTTAGAAAATTTTAATCTTTTATATGACAATATTTCCGAATTTGAATCTATTAAAACCCCTGCGGGTAATTTGAAGGGAAAAATAAAAGATTTAATTTCTCAGGACAAAGAGGATGTTATAATGAATAATGATTGGATTGATAATATTGTAGAATCAATTTCCAATAAACCTACATTTGCTTTTGATATTATGCTTCATCTTGAAATAGATGACTGGGAAGTACCTACTTATATCAGGGAGGGATTGGAGTGGCTGCAGAACTAGAAAGAAATGAAGGTGAACGTAAAGATGATTCTTTAGATAAAATATATGCCTGTGTTGATAATAATAAGTCTTTTATACTAGATGCAGGCGCAGGCTCAGGTAAGACCTGGTCATTGATTAAAACCTTGGAGTACATAATTGAAAATAAAGGTACTGAATATACCAGTCTGGCTAAAAAAATAGGATGTATTACCTATACAAATGTGGCAGTTGATGAAATAAAAGAAAGGATTGGAGAAAATAGTGTTTTAATTGTGAATACAATTCATGATTTCTTCTGGGATATAATAGGAAAATATCAGCAGGAATTAAAAGAGGTTATAATAGACATATATGATGATGTAGATATTGAATATATAAAAAATAAAAATATAGAATATAAAGAATTCAAGGTTATTAAAGATGGTATAATTTCACATGATGAGGTAATAAAGATTTCCTGGGAGATGTTTTTACGATATTCAAAATTGAGACGTATTTTCATGGATAGGTTTCCTGTTGTTTTAGTAGATGAATATCAGGATACAGATAAAAATATAGTAAATATATTTTTTGAATGTTTATCAGAATTTGAAGATAGCTATAGAACTGAAAGTAATAATTTTATGGTTGGTTTTTTTGGCGATTTTATGCAGAGTATATATGATAAAGGTATTGGTTCAATAGATAAAAGTGATATTTTAGAACATATACCAAAAGAAACAAATTATCGCTCTTCGGAGCAGGTTATTAATTTATTAAATACCATTAGAGAAGATATTAATCAATATCCAGCTGGAAAAAATAAAGATATAAAAGGTTCTGTCTCTTTTTTATATTTAGAAAGTGAAGAAGAATGCTCATCTATGTTTGAGTCGGATACTTTAAATCTTATTAAAGATAAGCTTCAAAGTGCTTGGGGTGGAAAGGTTAAAGAACTTTTGTTAAGTCATACAGAAATAGCAAAGAGAGCTGGATATGAAAACATATTCAATGTATATAAGGATTATTATCCATATTATAATTTTCAGGAAAAGTTATTTGAGAAAGAATGCCCGATTTCTTCTTTTCTATTGAATAGAGTTGAGGCAAGCATAGAACTATATAATGAAAATAGAATCTTTGATTTAATGGAAAAAATAGATTATAAATTTTTAGGTAGTAAAGATAAAATGAAGTTAAAAAGTATTATGGATAATTTACTTGAATATAGTAAAAATGAAAAACTAAAAGTTATCTGGGAATATGTATTTAATAATAATTTATTTGTTGAAGATGATAAGTTAAAAGAATTTAGGAAAAAATTTGCGGAAGATGAAGAAAGAAAAGAGTTTTTCGAAAAATTGATGGATTTAAATTATCAGGAAATAAAGAATCTGTACAACCATGTTGAAAAAGAATCTATAGTTTCTACTAAACATAATACAAAAGGTGATGAATTTGAGAATGTGCTGATAATAGTAGGAGAGCGTACATGGAATAATTACAACTTTCCTGAATATTTAACAGGAAATATAGGAGCATTAAAAGATGCCCCAACTAAAGTTTATGATAGGACTAATCACCTGTTTTATGTAAGCTGCTCTCGAGCAATTAAAAATCTAGCAATTCTATATTTAAATGAACAACGTTCAGCTGGTCTAACTAGAGTTCAGGACTGGTTTGGGAGTGATAATGTTATAACGGTTACTGAATTTCTAGGTCAATAAGTTACAGAACTAACATAGTATAAAAATACTAGGGGTGATTATAATGAATAATAAAAAAGATGATTTTGTAGTGCTAAGATATAAATTAAATGAAGAGTCATTAAAAGAACTTGACGAAAAATTGGAAATGTCTCCATCTGATAATGATGTATATATCTATAATAACCTACCTAAAAATATAGATGAAGATAAAAAATATAATATTATTGTATTTGGTTATACAAAAGAAGAGATAGAAGACAAATTATTTATTGGAGATGCTTACATAGAAAACAAGAAATTAATTCTTGAAAATACATATAAATTGGATTCATCAAAGAAAATAGAATTTTTAAGTTTATATAAAGAAGAAATGGGAGTTAGTATATTAGAAGATAAATTTGATCAATTTGGGAAATATCAGTTTGTGTTTTTAAGAAAGATTGACCGTGATAAATATAATTCTTTTATAAATTTAGAATTGGGAATTAAACCACCAATAAGACCAGGAGATTATCAGATATATAATGGAAATAAGCTTGAGTCAATAAATTTACTTGAAAAAAAGCTAGATTCTTTAGCTCAAAAAAGCATTCATGCTAGACGTGCATTAGGAATTAAAAAGCCAGATAATACCAGAAGTGAATTCGAAAGAGATAGAGATAGAATTATACATTCTAGATCTTATCGTAGATTGGTAGATAAAGCACAGGTTTATAATACTGATAAAGGTGACCATTACCGAACTAGAATGACTCATACCTTAGAAGTTAATCAAATTGCTCGAAATATTTCAAGAAATTTAAACTTAAATGAAGATTTAACAGAGGCAATTGCTCTTGGTCATGATATAGGTCATACACCTTTCGGTCACCAGGGTGAGAGGCAATTAAGTGAGATGTATTTAAAAAAGATGAATGAAGCTAGCAAGAAAGAGAACGACGAACAAAATATCAAAAAGTTTAAACATAATTACCAAAGTATAAAAGTATTAAATTATTTAGAAGAAAAATATGAACAATTTCCCGGTCTTGATTTAACATATCAGGTATATGAAGGAGTTTTAAAACATACAAAATATAAATTATGTCATTCAGAAAAAGGTTGTTCCGAATGCAACACTTCATGTATTGATGACTACTTGATATTAGGAGAAAGTAAATACTTATATTTAGAATATCCATTTCCAACTACACTAGAAGGCCAAATTATCTATTGGGCTGACGAAATTGCTCAAGCAGAACATGATTTAGATGATGGATTGACTAATGGTAATATAAAACTGGATAGCTTAATTAAAGAATTAAAATTCTCAATTAAAAAAATTAGTGATAGTAAGCTCAATGAGAAAAAACAACTTGAAGATTTAATAGATATTATTGAAAATCATATAAATATAAGTGATGACAATAGTAGAGAAAAAGACAGTGAGTATATAGATAAAGATGATATTATTTATTCAGAAATAGTTACTAGTGTAACTGGGTTTTTCATAAAAAAAGTTATAGAAACATCAAAAAAGAACATTAAAAAATATAAGAAGGAATTTTTAATAGGTGAAGATGGAGTAGTTATCAATCAAAAAGTTATTGGCTTTGAAGATATAAAAATTCTTAATGAAGAAGGAAGTAATAATATTTTAAAAACATTTAATAATTTAATATGTTCACAGGTTATTAATTCATATGAAGTAAATTGTTTTGATGGTAAAGCAAAATATATTATAGAAAAAATATTTGACGCATATTATGCAAACCCATTACAACTTCCTGATAATGTACTAAGGAGAATTGATAGAGAGATAAAAAGGTTTGATAATAGTTGGAATAATATTAGGATGGGTAATAATGACAAGGTAAAAAAACAATTAGATGTATGCAAAGGAGAAAAAAGTACAAATAATAAAGAGATGGATGCATTAAAACAAAAGGTTTTTTTAAGAAATATAGTTGATTTTATTGCTGGTATGACAGACAATTTTGCTAAGGAAAAGTTTAATAAACTTTATATTCCTTAATACTAGTTCATTGTTAAATAGGATTACTTAGTTAAATCTATTATTATGGGGGTCAAAAATGGATTTTAAATTTTTATCAAAAGAGGATAGAGCTAATATAAAAAAGATTAATCAATATATGGGTATGAATCATAGACTTAAACCTTATGAATTTAATAAAGAAGAAGATCTTATAGAGGCTTGCTCTTTTATAACTGCTGAATATATAGATTTTGCACATTATTGGAGAACAGTAGCTAATATGGAGGAAAATTTTGATGAAAGTTTAGAATATTTTTATCCTGCAGCATGGGCAAAAATTGGTCTTGAAGGTTCTACTAACGATAATGATCTTGATGAAGCTCTGGCCTGCTTAAGGGATACTACAGGTGTTTTGGGTAAACTTATGGATAAGGCTGAGGATCGTTGTAAAAATATTTGGGCTTATATATTTTTCAATGATTTAGAAGAAGTAAGGGAATACTTCTTCAAAGAGGATTTTAGTTTTAATAAGGATATAGTTGAAGCTGTTTTGGAAGAAAAATTGTTTGAAGTTTTTCTAGAGACAGACTATACACTTTCTATTGAAGAAGTTACAAAAGACTTTGCACGGAGTTTACAAGAACGATTAAAAACAAAATAAATAATAATACTCTTTTAGTCTTTTTTAAACCGATGATAAGCAGATTATAACTGGAAACGGCCAGAAAAAAAAGAACGTAATCCTTTATATATAAATACTATTCTCAAATTTGGCAAAAATAGAGGACAGATGTTAAGCTATTACCTTTGAGGGTGAGGATTTAAGAAGGGGACTTTTGACCTCGATATAAGGAGTTGAGAGGTCGAAAAGCAGGATTTTTTAACTTTAGCCATAATTAATAGATTAGGAACTTTTTTCATTGTAGTGAAGGGGGATTGAAATGGTTGAAAAAGTAAACAAAGAATCAGTTAACATTGTAGAGGATCGCATGAAAAAATTAAAAAAATTGTTTCCGGAAGTTTTTACTGAAGGTAAAATTGATTTTAATAAATTGAGACTGATGTTAGGGGATAACATAAGCAACGAAGATGAGCGTTATTCTTTTAACTGGGCAGGTAAAAAAGAAGCTATACGTAATATTCAAAAATCAAGTGTAGGAACATTGGTTCCTGTAGAAGAAGAGTCAATTGATTTTGACCAAACAGATAATATGTTTATTGAAGGAGATAATCTGGAAGTATTAAAATTATTACAAAAATCATATGCTAAGAGTATTAAGATGATATATATAGACCCACCATATAATACAGGTAATGATTTTGTCTATAAAGATGATTATAAGGACAACATTAGAAATTACCTGGAAAAAACAGGTCAGATTGATAGTGAAGGTAATAAACTAACAACTAATACTAATGCAAATGGTAGGTTTCATTCAGATTGGTTATCCATGATATATCCTCGTTTATTTTTAGCTAAAAATTTATTAAAAGAAGATGGCGCAATATTTATAAGCATAGATGATAATGAAGTAAATAATTTAATGAATATTATGAATGAAATATTTGGCGAAGAAAACTTTATTGCCACATTTGTCTGGAAGAGAAGAAGCGGTGCAAATGATGCAAAGAATTTTGTATCGATGGATCACGAATATGTCTTAGTTTATGGTAATCGCGAATTCACTCAGTTTAATGGAATACTTAAAGATTTTTCAAACTATACTAATCCAGATAATGATCCTAGGGGCCCCTGGGCTAAAGATAATTTGATGTGTGGTAAAAATTCGAAAGAAAGGCCAAATTTATATTATCCCATAACAGACCCTAAAACAGGTATAACATATGAGTGCAATTCAAATGCAGTATGGCGATTTGAAAGGGAGAAGATGGAAAGGTTTATTAATGAGGGGAAGATAATATTTCCTGAAGATGGCAACGGAAATCCCATGTATAAACGCCATTTAGAAGAAATAAGATCAGATAGAAAGCCTGTAAGCACTTGGATTGATGCCTCTACTGTTGATATTAATGACTTAGCTGCTGATCAATTTGAAAATGGAGTAAGTGTTATGCAATCTCCATTAAATTCTTATGGAACCAAGGAGTTATTAAGAATTTTTAATAGATCTGTGATTAACTATCCAAAGCCTTCTGTATTAATTAAAGAGTTTATAAAACAGGCTACCAGTGAGGGTGATATTATATTGGACTTTTTTGCTGGTTCTGCTACAACTGCTCAGTCTGTATTAGAATTAAATGAGGAAGAAGATAAAAGCCGCAGGTTTATAATGGTTCAACTTCCAGAGCTATTTGATAATGCAGAGGAGTTGGGTGATGGTACTCAATTAAATACTATAGCAGATGTTGCAAAAGAGAGAATAAGAAGGGTAATTAATGGTTATAGTGATAACCCTCAGCCCATGGATGCAGGTTTTAAAGTATTTAAGCTTACAAAATCAAATTATAAAATGTGGAAGACATTAGATACAGCAGAAACATCAATAGAAGACTTGAAGAAACAGATGAGGCTTTTCCAGGATAGTTTAGTAAGTGATTATCATATAAAAGATGTCATCTATGAGGTTGTTATCAAAGAGGGATATAGTTTGAACTCTAAAATCAAGAAAAATACTGTTGGAAGTAATACAATTTATAAAGTTAAGGATAATGACGCATATTTTTATATATCTCTAGATGAAAAAATTGAGGAAGAGATTATTAGTCAGTTAGAGCATGACAAAGAGACATTATTTGTTTGCTTGGACACTGCCCTTGATGATGAAAATAAGATTAATCTTTCCTTAAGAGTGAAGCTAAAAACCATATAATCTCAGGAGATGGATATAGATGAAATTTAAGTTTGATCCGAATATAGATTATCAAATTGATGCAGTTAATTCTGTAATTGACTTATTTATAGGTAACAGAACGGATGATAGTAATATTGCCTTTAATTATAATGAAAATAACAAAATTGTTTCGTATAGAACTGTTGCAAATAAATTAAATATAGATGATAATGAGTTGCTTCAAAACTTATTAGCAATTCAGCATAAAAATGATATAGAACAGGAAATAGAAAATATTGATAGTATGGATTTTACAGTGGAAATGGAAACAGGAACAGGCAAGACATATGTATATTTAAGAACAATTATGGAGCTAAATAAGAGTTATGGAATGAAGAAGTTTATTATAGTAGTTCCGTCGGTAGCTATAAGAGAAGGGGTTATAAAGACTCTGGAGATTACAAAGGGACATTTCCGTAATATATATGATAATGTAGTTTATACATATTATGAATATGATTCAGGAGATTTGTCCCGAATAAAGCAATTTAACAGAAGTAATAATATTGAGATTATGGTGATGACAATTGATTCCTTTAATAAGGACTCTAACATTATAAATCGATATAGTGAAAGAATAGAGGGGCAAAAACCAATTGAATTGGTTCAAGATACTAGACCTATATTGATATTAGATGAACCTCAGAATATGGAGTCTAAAAAATCTAAGGAAGCCCTTTCTAATCTAAATCCATTATTTAAATTAAGATATTCTGCTACCCATCGTAATTATTATAATTTAATATATCGGCTTACACCTTCTGAGGCTTATTTAAAAGGGCTTGTTAAGAGGATAGAGGTCTTATCAGTTGTAGAAGATGATGACTACAGTAACACCTTTATTCGTGTTAAAGATATCCAATCAGGTGCAAGGGATATTAAGGCTAAACTGGATATATATAAGAAATTGGGATCGGGAATAAAGCGTGGTGCTGCCACTGTATATAAAGGAGATAATTTATTCGATAAAAGCAATGGAATACAGGAGTACAGTGATTTTACGGTTACAGAAATTGATCTTAAATACAATTATATTAAGTTTAGCAATGGCATAAGACTTTATAAAGGAGATATTCAAGGTATAGATAGAGAAAATTTAATGAAGATACAGATAGAAAGAACTGTTGAAGAACATTTTAGAAAACAATATGAACTTAAGGAAAAAGGTATTAAAGTATTATCTCTATTTTTTATTGATAGGGTTAATAACTATGTTAGTGAAGATGGCTTTATACGAAATACCTTTATAGAAGCTTACAATAAAATCAAGAATATTCCTGAAGATTGGGCCAGACCTTATAAAGATATAGCTGTTGAAAAAGTACATGCTGGTTATTTCGCAAAAAATACTCAGGGAGACTATTATAATGATAGTTCTGAGCATTATATGAAACAAAATAAAGAAACATTTGATCTAATTTTAAAAGATAAGGAGAGGTTGCTTTCTTTTGAAGAGCCTACTCAGTTTATCTTTTCCCACTCTGCTTTGAGAGAAGGTTGGGATAATCCAAATGTCTTTAATATATGTACTTTAAATGAAAGCTATTCAGAGATAAGGAAGCGTCAGGAAATTGGACGAGGTGTAAGAATACCAGTTAATCAAGATGGAGATAGGCGTTTTGTTGCTGATGATAATATATTAACTGTTGTGGCTAATGAAAGCTATAAAGATTTTGTAGCTAAGTTACAAATAGAGTATAAAGATGAGTTTGGTACAGCAGATCAGGCGCCGCAAACAAGAAATGGCAGAAATCGAGAAACTGTTAAATTAAAATCTAGAGAAGAACTAGGAATAGATAGATGGGATGAATTTATCAACCTATGGGATAAGATCTCCCAGAAAACACGTTATAGGATTTCATTTGATAAGGAATACTTGAAAAATGCCTGTATTAATGAGATAAATAATTTAACTATTAATAATTTAAATGTTAGAGTAGGTAGAATTGAATTAGAGCTACGTGAAAAAGGTATTGAGTATAATTTCCTGGGTGAGGGAAATGTTGAGACGAAAAGTCATTTTGCAATAAAGAACTTCTTACAGAAAATAGCAGAAGAGACACAAATCACAAAAGAGACTATTGTTGACATTCTATCAGATGTTGATAATCTTGATTTAATCTTTAAAAATCCGTACCAATATATTAGCTCAGTTATTGAAATAATTAATAGACACAAAACTAAATTACTAATAAATGGTATTAAGTATTATAAAATAGATGATAAGTATGAGATGTCCTTATTTACTGATTTAAAAGGATATGAGAAATATCTCACCGAAGTAGATAAATCAATATATACTCATGTAATTTTCGATGCTGGTGCTGAGAAGAGACTGGCAGAAAAAATGGAGCATGATAAGAGAATTAAATTATTTATTAAATTACCCAATTGGTTTAAAATTGATACTCCAGTAGGATTTTATAATCCTGATTGGGCAATTGTAGTAGAGGATATGGATGAACAGGGTCAGATAATTAGCAAGCTGTACTTAGTTAGAGAGACAAAAAGTATAGCAAGTATTTATAATCTGCATCCATCTGAAAGACAGAAAATTGAATGTGGATATAGGCATTTTAATGAAGTTTTTGAAAACATTAATGATGCTAACTTTGAAGTATCTAATGTTTACGGGGATATAAATGATCTAAAAGAGTTGTTGAAGTTTTAACACGCATATGTACTTTTTTTAATATCAAAAGAAAAAGTAACAGTAAAAGATATAACTTATAGGAGAAAAAATTAAAAGGAGTTTTATATAATTTGTATAATTATAGGGGTAGTAATAAACTTTATAAATACTTCTTTGTTTAAGGGTGTGTATCTCTATGAATGATTATTTGAAAGAAGAGTATAAATATAGTAATAACAATTGTGTGAAATACCAAGGGTTTTCTTTTAAAGAAAACGGCTATGAAGAATATTTGTACCGAAGAGTAAAAGATAAATTTGAAGATGCTGAATGGAATGAAACGTTAATTGCTGAAGCTGTAAAAATGACTGGTTTTTCAGAGGAAAATTTTGTTGAAATATTTGAGAACCAGGAAGAGGAAAGTTACTGGAGAATAGGTGAAGTATTAGCTGAATGTGTTTTAGAAGATTTTTTTGCTGCTAGATTTTACTATAATAGTTCAAGAGATGCAAAAAATTTAAGAAGTAATTTAACGGGTGCTGATTTAGTAGGGTTTTGCAATATAGATAATGATACATGTTTTCTTTTTGGTGAAGTAAAAACCTCTTCTGATGGAAATAATCCTCCAAATGTTTTGTATGGTAAAACAGGAATGATAAAACAATTGGAGAAATTAAAAGATGATAACAAAAAAAGACATCAATTAGTGAAGTGGATATTTAGTAAATCTGTATTCATTAATGGTGCATTTGGTAAAGATTGTAAAGATGCAATGCAAACATACATAAAAAGCCAGCATGAGAAGGTATATCTGTTTGGTGTATTAGTTAGAGATACTGAACCTAATGAGCGAGACCTTAAAGCACGGGCAAGAAGTTTAAGTAATGATGTACCATTAAATATGAAACTTCAATTATTATCACTATATACTGGTTTAAAAAAGGAAAATAAAAACTGGGAGAAGGCTATGAATCGAGGTGTTTAGCTATGAAATTCACAAAACCAAATCATTGGGTATTTGATACAATATCACAAGAAGAATATGAAAAAGCTTTTAACATAGCTGACTCTAGATTAGTCTATAATTCCTTAAAAAACGATTGTATATTTACTTATAGTGATGATAGCTTTGAAGACCGTCAATTATTGGATAAAATAATAGAATTGTTGGAGATATCTATAATAGAGCTTAAAAAACATAATGATGACGAACTTTTAAAAAAAGAGTTTCATAAAGTATGTGGTGATTTATTTCTTCTTTTTAGAATTCAACCAATACCTGACAATGAAATAGAGCGAATAAAGTATATCTATAAACTTATTACATATTCTTATTTAGGGGAAAAATGGGAATCAGGAAGAAGATTTATTATTGAGAATTCAAGCAAGTGTAAAGTGGATATTCAAGATGAAAATTGGGATATATTATTATTTAAAAAAATTTATCTTGCCTTTATACATCTTATAAGAAAAGAAAACTGGAATGATTTACATACTACCAGTAGAGTTATTTCTGAACTTCGAAATGAACAGAAACTTTATGAAAAAGAGTATTTAGATTCCCTTGAAACAGCTTCTATAAAAGGAAGCTCATATGAATTATTTGGATTATACCATTTAGCAAAAGCAATAGATATAACTGCTGAGTTTCTTATTAATGGCCAACCAAGGGATATAAGGGAACAAATTGATTTTCATTTTGAAAAAGCTATAGAATCTGCAGAGAATAGTGCTAATGTTGAAATGATATTAATAATGGGAATGTTAAACAGCACTGTTAAAAAAATGGTATCTAATTCTATATGGATGGTAACTCAAAGGGTTAATTCACGGGTAACTAAATTCGTAAAAAATATAACTAAATCTAATAAACCAGTATTTGAGCTATTATATCCTCAAAGGCATGCGGTTTTAGAAAAGGGGCTTTTAGACCCAGCACATAAAGCAGTGGTTGTGGATATGCCAACTTCTAGTGGGAAAACATTATTAGCTGAATTTAGAATATTACAGGCGTTGAATCAATTTTCTGAAGATAATGGTTGGGTTGTTTATGTAGCACCAACTAGAGCTTTGGTTAATCAAGTCACAACTCGTTTAAGAAGAGATTTTCAACCAATAGATATAATAGTTGAAAAGATGAGTGGTGCGTTAGAGGTAGATTCATTTGAAGAAAATTTATTATCAAAACAAGAAAAGAAGTTTGATGTTTTAGTAACAACTCCTGAAAAACTCAATCTTCTTATTAGGGATAATGTAGAGGAAAAGGTTGATAGACCCCTAGCTTTGGCAGTAATTGATGAAGCTCATAATATTGAGGATGAGACTAGAGGAATTAATCTTGAAATCTTAATGGCTAATTTAAAAAACGACTGTAAGGATTGTAACCTGCTTCTTTTAACACCTTTCATTCCTAATAGAGATCAAGTAGCTAAATGGCTTGATCCAGATAGTCCTAATGCGATTAGTCTTGAGTTATCATGGCGCCCAAATGATAGAGTAATTGGAGCAATATATCCTGAAGGAAGAGCGCGAAATTGGAAAACATATTATGAAACAATATTAACTAGCAAAGAGCAGATTAAACTTAAGAAAAAAATAAAAATTAATGAGAGTACTCCCATAGATGAAACAAGAAGCAGATTAAGTAAAACAAAACTAGCTATGGCTGTAACTAAACAATTGTTTAATAGAGATGGTATTTTAGTGATTTGTCAGCGACCAGATTATTGTTGGACTTTAGCTGATGGTTTATTTAATGAATTAGATGATTATTCTTTTTGTGAAGATGAAGATATAAAACTGGTCAAAAATTATGTGTCAGCAGAATTAGGAAATAATTTTGCCCTCAAGAAACTTTTGGATAAGAGAATAGGAGTGCATCATTCTGGGTTACCAGATGAGGTTAAATATTTGATGGAATGGCTAATGGAAAAGGGTAAACTAAAGGTGTTAGTTGCAACAACCACAATAGCTCAAGGTATTAACTTTCCGGTATCAACAATAATTATGGCATCTTATGCATATCCAAGAACATCCCATATGCCTGTACGGGATTTTTGGAATTTAGTAGGTAGATCTGGCCGCCTAGATCAAGGGACCTTAGGATTAGTCGGCATAGTACTAGGAAATCAAGAACCTAATAAACAAAAGGAGTTACTTAAAGCAAAAAAATTTATTAAAAAATCAACAAAAGAATTAATATCTAATTTAGTTAAAATGGTAGAGGAATCCATTAAATATGGTGAAGAGTTTGACTTAGCAAGTCAATTTTGGAAACCAGAGTGGTCACAATTCTTACAATATATCACGCATATGTTCAATCAATGTAAAGATATAGGAGAATTTAATACAAAAGCTGATTTATTCTTAAGAAGAACATTTGGGTATAACCTGATAGATAATCCTAAAAAGAAAGTTTTATTAGATGCTGTAAAAAGATATGGAAAGAAGCTAAATAAAAATAGAGGGGCAGCAAAATTATCTGATGCAACAGGATTTTCCATGGAGGCAATTAACCTAGCAATAAATAAAGTAGGAGAACTAGGATTGGATCAACATTCTTGGAATTCGTCAAATATATTCTCTAATTCTGGGGATTTAAGAAATATAATAGGTGTGATGTTATCTATCCCTGAAATAAAATCTAGTTTAGATAAATTGGTTGGAGGTAAAGACAGTCTAACTGGTTCAAAATTAGCAGAATTAACAAATGATTGGGTAGCCGGAAAGGATATTGAATTAATATCCACACAATATTTTGGTGGTGCCGGAGAAGAAGAAATTACAAAATGTTGTAGAGCGATTTATAGTACTCTTATAAATTCTGCTACTTGGGGTTTGTCTTCTATACAAAAAATACCTAACTCAGGATTAAATTTTGAAAATATGACTAATGATGAAGTTAGAAGAATAAATAACTTACCTGCAATGATTTATTATGGTGTAAATACAGACGAAGCTATATTAATGAGAATGAATAATATACCAAGAGGTATTGCTGATGATTTAGGTAAGGGATATAAAAAACAAAATAGTAATATTTATAACGCAACTAATAATGAGGTATCAAAATGGCTAAAGGAATTACCTGAAAGTGAATGGGAACGGGTTTCACATAAGGCAAAAGATATTTCAGGAAAAGAATATAAAAAAGTATGGAAGATATTGAATGGTGAATTTTAGAAGGAGCAGTGAGCTAACGACTGCTCTTTTTTTATGCGTTTACATAGTCGCGGTGAACCGTACCATCTGTGATGCATAAAAGTTAAGGGACCCTTTGGGTCCCTTAGCTTTATGTCTGCCTTCATTTTAACTTCTTTTTCCGCTTTTTAGATATCTCCATTAAGTCATTCTCATATCTATTATGTATAAATGGTATACCTGGTATATAATAGCTTATTGTTATAAAGCTGAGGATTATAGATTGTTTCGTGGTTCGAGAATTAGAGATGTAAAAGTATTAGATAAGAGTATTGCAAATGATCATACAGATATTGATTCTATTATTATAAAATGCTTTAATAGTGATAATCGTAAATATGAATATAAAGCTTCTTTGTTAGCCGGAGATAAGAGTATCTGTTGAAGATTATTTTGCAAACGGTAATATTATAGAGAAAGAAGATGGACAATTGGAAAATTCCTGGTAATTAGTGAAGTAGATACAAATATGTGATATACTATAGGAGAATTTTGTTGCCAGGGATGTTCAAGGGAGGAGAGAAATTTGGATAATTTATTGAGATTAATCATCTTTTTAGAAATGTTATCTGTAAATCTGCTTACTTCACATCATTGTTCAAGAAAAAAGTATAAAATACAAAAAGTCATAGGTGAGTTGACTCTATTTACATTATTAGTTATTTTCATTTCTATATTAATAAGACTAAAATATAACCTAACATACTTGAATGGGAGCACTATCATTTTACTGGGTTTTACATATTTTTTCCCCTTAAAGCATTTATATGATGAATCTAGCGACAGAACACTGGCTATTATGTTTTTTTCATGGTCCCATACTTTGATAGTGAGTTTTCTTTCCTTTCAGACTTCTAAATTACTTGGTTTTAATAATTCTTTTCATACTGTTCTTATAATTCAAACTATAATCTTTCTATTTACTACCCCTCTTATTATTAAATTTGTAAAAAATGAATTTTTCTATATCTTAAAAAATATTCCTGAAGAGATAAATAGATATCTTATTCTTCTGAGTTTATTTGAATTTACACTTATATCAATAATTAATCTATATTTTCCAAAAGATATAAACTGGGGAGTAATTATTGTTGTATTAGTAGCATTTACAGCAACTTTAAGTTATCATTTAATATATATTATTGTAAAAAACTTTAAAAGTATCAAGTCTTTACAAAGACTTGCATATTCAGATACTTTAACTGGTATTAGAAATCGACTTGCGCTTTATCTCGATTGTGAAGAAATGATTTCTGAAAATGAACCTTTTATTTTAATATATATGGATTTAGATGATTTTAAAAAAATTAATGATAGATATGGGCATTCTGCTGGAGATGATTATTTAAGACATTTTACTGAAACAACTATACAGACAGTAGGTGATGAAGGAAATATCTATAGGATGTCAGGAGATGAATTTGTCTGTATATATAAAAAAAACAATTTAAGTGATTTTATGAAAACAATTGATGGAAAAATTAAGAATCTTTTTGCTATGAATATACCATTTATGGGAGTTAGTATTGGTTATGCAAAGTTTCCAGAGGATGCTGATTCTATAGATGAATTAATTAAAATGGCTGACAAAATAATGTATAAAGTTAAAAATGAAAGTAAGAAAATATCCAGTTTATGAATTTTAGCTTAGCAACTTACATTTGGCAGGGTAAAGTATGCAGTTAATCTTTTTAAAGCTAATCATGTTTTCAGTGGGACTGCTTCAATTACTGTTTTAATGGCCTTAGCTCAGGATGGAATTAATGTTTTATTTATGCATTTAGGAGGAGTAACATGGTAAAATCCAATGACATTGGCTTAATGGATAAAGATAGTTTATTGGACATTTTCGGTTATCTCAACGAACCGTTAAAAGAAAATTAATTACAACTTGAGGTACCAGCCTAAAAAAGTGGATTAGTTTTATTGTTGCTTAGTAAAAAAAGCCTATTATCCGGAGAAAATGAACGAGAAAAAAAATTATTTAACAGGAATTTTGCCATGGGTGTTATTGGTCAGATTATTTCTGCTTTAGGTAATGGTGTGCTTTACATTTTGCTTTTATTCTAGGTCTATAGGCCTAGAAAATTTGCTTCTTTAATAAAATAAGAGTATAATATAAATAAATTAAAATATTTTTTTATACTAATGGGTTAACCTATTGAAAGATAGGGGCACAAAGCTATGGGTCTAAGGTTATTGTAAATAACTAAGATCGCCAGGTTGCAGATTACATAGCCCATATTGGGTTTTTTTTTGGTTTTGTTCCACATAAAGGAGCTGATTATGATGCAAAAAAACAAATTGCGTGTATGGATAGTAATTTCTTCTATTAATTCTAATGCACTAGTATATTTAAAAAAAGCGTTTTCAAAATTTAAAAGTGAAAATAATATTGAAATACAGATAGAATTTGTTACCTGGGAACGGATTTTTACAGCTTTGGTTGAGGATTTCAAGAATGGTACTGGGCCAGATGTGTTACAACTTGGTACAAGTTGGATAAGAACTTTTGCTCATATGGGATACTTAGATAAGGTTCCAAATCACATTGATGTAAAGCCATCAATAAATCCAGGAATAAATAACTTATGTCAATATGCCGATGAACAGTATGCCCTTCCCTGGCTTGTTGATACTATTATTATGGCTGGGCGTAATGATTATATGTCAAACTTAGGTATTTGCAAAAGCGATGTGAAAGACTGGCAAGGATTAAAGAAGGTCATTGAAGAGATAATGGTAAAGAAAAAGGAGAATTCTAATCTGCCTAACCCTTTATCTATTTCCTTTAATCCAGGTCTAGATAGTATACAACGTATTTTCTCTATTCTTTGGTCTAAGGGATGGGACTTTCCTGACCTGAACAGCGCCCCTTAAAAAATACTAACAGATCCCTTTGTTTTAGATACAATAAGTGAATGTGTTGATTTAAAAAAAGTTTCTAGTAATGATGAGGATTGGCTGAAACATCCTTACCAAGTTAATGAAGATTTCTATCTTAATGGTTTGTCTGTATTCTATATTGGCAGTTGGTATGGTATTGTTGAGGATATTTATAAAGGCCATAGCGGTAATTATTGCGTTCTTCCCTTCCCTTCTTCAACTGAAAAACCATCTTCCTATGGTGGAGGGTCTGTTCTGGCTGTATCTTCTAAATCAAAAGAAAAGGCGGAAGCCTGGCGTTTGGTGGAGTTTATTCTAAGTGATGAATTTATAAGTAAATGGTCAAATGAAAGTGGGGATGTATCGGCATTTGAGGATGAGTTCTGGCAAAAAAAATCATCTGACCAAAGGGTTAAATTAATGTATCAACAAACTCTCAATTCAAAAGTCTTCCCAGCTCATCCTGCATGGATTACTATTGAAAATCAAATAATTAAGGGACTAGGACATACCATTATAGAATTATTTAAGAAAAGAGATGTTACTATAAATAAGGAGCTATATACATTATTAAAAAAAATTGATCGCAAAATACAGGAAATCATAAAAATGTCCTGGGAGGTGAGATAATGTGGTGGATATAAATAGTTGGAATAAAGATTTATCAAAAGTAGGATCACAGGCTGCTACTTTTTTGAAAAACAATATTAAAGATTCTCTTATTTATGAAAAATTAACTGAATTTATTTTTCATAGGATTAATTATATATTCAGTATTGAACGGGTTAGTTTTTTTGTAGTAGATGCGAAAATGGAGAATATTAAAGAAGAGGCTATCTATACTAACACTGGTTGGATTCCTGGTTATAATTTTATATCTTTAGATAATGTATCTCCACCACTTATTAATAATAAAATTTTAAGCGAAAAAGTTCAAGATTTACATTATTTAAAATTACCTTTACATACAGGAAGTAAATTCTTGGGCATTATAGAAATAAGAAGTCGCTCTATCATAGAAGGGGATTTAATAGAAGAAATTAAGTTTTTTAAACAGGCTATTTCATTTGCCTTAGCTACTGTATTATTTGAAACTGATAGTTTAAGAGAAAAGGAAAATACCGAAATTTCTATAAAAATCAATAATAAATTACAATCAGTAGAAGATTTAGATTTACTCATTGATACATTTATGAAGATGATAGTTAATTTTTATAAATTTGATCGAGTTACAGTATTTTTATTCAATGAGCAGAAAGAAATTACTTATGCTAAAGGTATTAATGAAAGAGGTATTAAATATACTGTTGAATACTATCCTGATATGCCAGATTTAACAAAGGATTATACAGTAATAGATAATGGACTTGCTTATTGGTTTCCATTGAAGACTAATACAGGTATTGTAGGAGTAGTACTATTAGACAACTTATATACATTATATAAAATCTCAGATTCACTGTTTAATACTTTACGTATTCTAAGTAGTCAATTTGCTAATGCAATTGATAACTTTATTATGTCTTCAAGCTTGCAAAAATCAGCTTATTTTGATACTTTAACAGGATTATATAACCGTACTTATTTAGAAAAAGTTTTACCTAAATATGAGCAGAGTGTATTTCCTCTATCTATTATTATTGGAGACCTTAATGGTTTAAAGGTAACAAATGATATTTTCGGTCATGCTGCAGGGGATAAGGTCTTAATTAGTATGGCTGAGGTGTTAAAAGAAATTTGTCCAGAAGACGCTCTTGTATTTCGCTGGGGTGGTGATGAGTTTTTCGTTATTTTACCGGGCAAAGATAATAAAGAGGCAAACAAAATATGTAAAGATATAAAAGAAAAGACTGACAATCTTCACGATACTAATGTGAAGTTAAGTATATCACTTGGTTGTACTAGCAGGACGAATATTAATGAAGATTTAGATAGTTTGATGAAAGATGCGGAAGATAAAATGTATCGCCACAAATTGCTGGAATCAAAAAGCTATCGTAGTTCATTGATATCTTCTTTAAAAGAAACACTGGCAGAGAAAAGTTATGAGTCTGCTGACCATGCCGAAAGAATGACAAGACTTGCCATTAAAGTAGGAAAGAAAATAGGTCTAAGCGGCAATGAACTGGATGATTTAAAGCTTTTAGCTATGCTCCATGATATGGGAAAAGTGGCTGTTAACGATAATATTTTAAATAAAGCTGGCCCCTTGAACGATGAAGAATGGGAAGCAATAAAGAAGCATCCTGAAGCAGGTTATAGGATAGCCCAGTCTTCTATGGAATTATCTCAAATTAGTCCTTATATTTTAAGTCATCATGAGAGGTGGGATGGAAAAGGATACCCTTTAGGAAAGAAGGAATTAGAGATACCATTGTTGTCCAGAATAATTGCAGTTGTAGATTCATACGATGTAATGACTAATGGGCGTCCTTATAAAGAGCCAATGAGCCATAAAGATGCTATAGAAGAGCTGGATCGCTGTGCTGGTAGTCAGTTTGACCCTGAAGTAGTAAAGATATTTCATAAGGTGGAAATTGATTGATGAGCACCTGAAATTTTGTTCTGGTATCAATATTATGATATAATATGCATATAATATGTATGGAGGTGTGTTTTATGCCAACTATAAGACCAAGTTCTGATTTAAGGAATAAATATAATGAAGTTTCTCAGATGTGTCATGAACGTAATGAAGCAGTCTATATTACTAAAAATGGTAAAGGTGACTTAGCCGTGATGAGTATTGAAACTTTTGAGCGTTTGGTAGGAAAATTTGAATTGCATAAGCTACTTGCTGAAGGTACAAATGCAATGGAAAAAGGAGATATTAAGCCTTTTTCTGAGGCATTAGAAGATGTAAAAAAAGGTTTAAAAAATGGATAGATATAATATTGAAATTACTAAACCTGCCGAAAAAGATTTATATAAAATAGGAAGATATATTGCAAATGAGTTGTTAGAAGCCACTAAAGCAGTAGAGGTAGTTGATAAAATAGCTAATGAAATATTTAAATTAGAAGAAATGCCTTTTAGAAATGCTATAGTTGATGATGATGAATTAGCAGCTCAAGGAATACGAAAATTAATTATAGATAATTATATTATATTTTATGTTATCAATGAAGAAAATAAAAAGGTAACGATTCTTAGAATACTATATACTAGACGCGATTGGATAAATATATTATAGTAAATAATAAAAATAAGAAGGTGGATAAATTGAAAAACAATGATAAAGTAGGAGATTCTAATCAAATTACTCGTGAATATTTTGATTCACTGTTAATTGAAACTCGTTACATTGATTCTGTAATACCATCTACTACACTTGAACTCTATGGTCAGACATTCTTTACGCCTATTATGACAGCTGCATTATCACATCTTAACGGCTGTCACCCAAATGGAATGACAGAAATGGCAGAGGGTGCTGTTGCTGCCAATGCAGTAATGTGGGTAGGTATGGGTGATGAAGATGAACTTGAATCTATAACAGCAACAGGAGCAAAAACCATAAAAATAATAAAGCCTTATGCCGATAATAGTCTAATTTACAGAAAGATAGAACATGCTGAAAAGTGTGGGGTTCTGGCTATAGGTATGGATATAGACCATGCTTTTAATAATAAGGGACAATATGATACAGTTATGGGCTCCCCAATGTCTAATAAGACACTTGATGAAATTAAAAGTTTTATAAAAGCAACAACTTTACCCTTTATTATAAAAGGAGTACTTAGTGAGCAAGATACTTATAGGAGCATTGAAGCAGGTGCAAAGGGGATTGTTATATCTCATCATCATGGAATTCAAGACTTTGCAGTCCCTCCGCTTATGGTATTACCTAAAATTGCAAAGATAGTAGATTCCAATATACCTATTTTTGTTGACTGTGGTATTTCCAGCGGTATGGATGCCTTTAAAGCATTGGCACTTGGTGCTACCGCAGTTTCAGTAGGTCGTGGACTTATGAATTCTCTTAGCGAGAAAGGGGCCAATGGCGTAAAGAAAAAGATAGAAGAAATGACTGGAGAATTGTCCTGTGTAATGGCACGAACATGTTCTAAGGATATTAAACATGTTGATTCATCAATAATTAAGAAACGCCTCTAAAGTTTCTAGATATCCTATAAATCCTTACTTAAATATAGTTAATTCGACTTTTATCACTTGTCAGACGATTTCAAAATCAATTCCATTGATATCTATGTTAAAATACAAAAGTTAAGAACAAAACTTGATATTTATCCCAAGACCTCTAAAAAGGAAGATTTTGGTTATAAAAGTATAGAAAAGAGTTCGATTGTATCTTATAAAGATTATTATATGAAGTCTAGAGTTATTTCATAATACTTATTTTTTGACCGGAATGAAAGGAGATGTGAGATATTAGTTCAATATATTTGACTAAGAAACAGGCGCGACAATTTATCTTAGCATATCAGGGATTACTTCCAGTCAGGAATTTGAAAAGAAAGCAGGGAATTGTAGATTATGTTAAAAAGGTAGGATGTATCCAATTTGATCCTTTAAACAAAGTAGGGGAAAATCCACACCTTGTATTACAATCCCGTGTGAAGAATTATAGAAAACAGATGCTCGAAGAACTGTTATATAGTGAACGAAAGCTATTGGATGGTTGGGATAAGAATCAGTCTATATATTCTATAGAGGATTGGCCTTTTTTTAGCAGATACCGTGAAAGAGCATATCAACGATATTCTAATAAGAAAGGTGTTAGGGAGGTTTTGCCTGCTGTACGAGATTTATTACATAAAAGAGGAGCTATATCTTCCCTGGATTTAGATTTTGATGAGAAAGTTGACTGGTCCTGGACACCAACAAGGGCTGCCCGAGCGGCATTAGATAGTATGTATTCCTGGGGGGAGTTAATAGTACATAATAGAATCGGTACAAGAAAGGTATATGACTTTAGTAAAAAACATATTCTAGATGAAATAATTTCCCTTGAAGACCCTAATGAGACTGATGATAGTTACTATGACTGGCATGTAAAAAGGAGGATTTGTAGTATAGGGATGATATGGCCTCTATCTGGAAGTACTGCCTGGTTGGGAATCATGGGACTAAAGAAAAAAGTATTAATAGATGCAATTGATAGATTATTAGATAAGAAAGAGGTTCTTGAAATAAATGTGGAGGAAATAAAACACCCTTTATATATACCTGCTGAAGAAGAAATGTTATTAAAAAATGCTTTGGATAATAAAATACAGGTAAGTGATCAAGCAGCCTTAATAGCTCCTCTCGATAATTTATTATGGGATAGAAAATTAATAAAGGAATTATTTGACTTTGAGTATGTTTGGGAAGTATATAAACCTGTACAAGAAAGGGAATATGGCTATTATGTTTTACCTTTTCTTTACCGTGATGAACTTATTGCTCGTTGTGAGCCAGTCTGTAATAATGAAAAGAGCGAGTTGATAATTGAGAATTGGTGGTGGGAAAACGAAGTAGTTGTAACAGATGAAATAAAGGAGGCACTCTCTATGTGCTTGAATAAATTTAAGGAATATTTAGATTTAGATACAATATGTTCCAGGAATATTTTTAAAGTATGATAACACTATAATGAAAATCTACTAAAGTATTTAGTTCTATTTTAATAATTTTTAAAAAAGTTGACAAATACGAAAAATTAAGGTAAGCTTAGCTTATAAAATATAAAATGAGTGGTGTTTTTTATGAAAGTAGTGTTTTTAGCTAGGTAATTAATATAATAGAACCTTTCACTGTGTCTAAGTCTAACATAGACATAGTTGGTACCTTAGGATTAGTGTGCCCTTTTTGAAAGGCCTGGTTAATAAACACTATAATCATTAAACACTTTATATATGATAATTATTATTTCAAGGGTAGGATTATTTTACCTGCTAATTGGATTTGTTTTACCTTCATAGTAATTATAATGATTATATGCCGTAGGTTTATTAACCTGCGGTTTTTTTGTTGTTCATAGAAAAATAAGTGTTGCAGGTTTTAGAACTCAATATTTTGGAAACGAAGTAAAGGTGGTACTGATCTTTGTGAAGATATAGTGATAATAATGGAGTTAGTGGGACATTTTATGATATTGATAAAATGGCTACTGAGTGTAAGATGGAGTAGTTCGATTTTCCAGCAGAGTGTCTTATTAAAGAATTAAAGCTAAGAATAAGTATTATTCTGTAGTTAGACAAAGAAAAAATAATAAATAAAGGGATGTGTAATAATTGAATAATATAGAATTTGGAATAGTTCAGGAAAAGCAAGAAATTGATGGAATTAAAAGATTATGCCAGGAAGTATTTGATGATGAAGTTGCTATGATGATTGATGATTTCTATTATCGTTCCCCTGTGTCCAAGGATAATGTTTATTTTTATGCTCGTGACATAGATACTAATGAGATAGTAGGAACACTTAGTTTGCTGTATATACCTTTAAGATATGGTCATGTCAAACTAAAGGCAGCTGAGTACGGAGTAGCTGCTACTAGTAAAAAGTATCGTGGACTAGGAATAAACAAGAAACTTACTGAGATGTTTTTTGCAGAGTGTATTAAAAAAAATTATAATTTGGTTATGCTAGAGGGTATACCATATTTTTACCGTAGATATGGGTTTAATTATGCTGTTCCTATGGGGGGTTATAAATTAAGAGTAAAAGGACAAAACTTTGGAGTCAATAAGGAAAATAAGATTTCTTTAGAGTTAGCGGAATCAAAAGATGTGGACATAATAAGTGATGATTTTAATATATCTTCTAAGTGTGCAGATTTATGTAATGTAAAAGAGAGAGGAATTATTAATGCACAAATTTCCAGCTATAGGTCAGAAACAATGAGAAAAGAATACTATTTAATAAAAGTAGGAGGAACTAAGGTTGTTGGGTATCTTGCCCTTGATATTAGTGAGAATAACCTTGTTATTAGTGATATCTCAAATAATTTAAGCTTTGGTATTTATAGGGGTGTTCTTAGTACGCTTTTTGACAATATACTTATAAATAAAAAAAATAAAGATAGTTTTTCAATAAATGTACCAGATAGGTCAAAGTTTGTAAGCTATTTAAAGACAATTGGTGTCGTAGAAAATAAAAGCTATTCCTGGCAGTTTAAAATATTGGATGAATTTCAATTCCTAAAATGTATTAAACCTGTACTTGAGGAAAGGGTGCAAGATTCAATTTATGCTGCTGAGGAAATTGAGTTTAATTATAATAATTATCATCAGATTATTAACTTTAAAATTAAGAATGGAAAAATTAATATAGCAAAGGGAAAATGGGAGAATGCTAATGGGGATTTTAAACTGAATTCACAGGGGGCTATTAAATTATTTTTAGGTCAGTATAAACTGGAGGAGATTCAAACATTTCTTCCTGATTGTCAAGTTAGTAATCAATATCGGGAATTAGTTGAAATAATCTTTCCAAAGATGGATCCCCAAATGTATATGAATTATTAGGAATATAAAATGTTAATGAATATAGATTAGTGTCAGGGTGTAGAGGGAATTTTTAGTCTCTCTACACTTTCTTTTATATATAATTTAAAGACTAAGAACTAACGAAAATATAAAAAGAGTATCATATTGTTAAATTAGATACTAGTTACTTAAAGTTCATAAGGATAAAAGGGTTCTCATTATTTAGAGAGATCCCTTTTTTTGTATTCACATATAGGGTAATACTCGCTTATAATATAGTAAAATATTTAAGATATAGATACAGGGGGCCACTATATGACTAAAAAGGGAATAATGTTTTTAAGTAATGAGCTTTTCGAAGGGGGTTCAGAAGAAATTATTTTGAGTTTGGCCAGTTACTTACAGCAGAAATATAATACTTTTGTAGCAAGCCTAAACTATGGCCCGATACTGGAAAAATTCAAAGCTAATAACATTAAAATTATAAATGTTAAAGGATATGATCTCAAAGGAAAAATCAAAAGCATAAAACAAGCCATCTATAATTTTGACATTGAATTTGTTTTCTGTAATTACATACATATAGGACATTTTTTGCTACCTGAAGGTGTTAAAACAATTGAAATCGTGCATGCTCCATATCCCTGGTTACTGGGAAATCCTTTATATACTAAGGCATTACTAAAGTGTTCTAAAATCATTTGTGTATCCCAACATGTTTACAATTTTATGGAAAAAAATTTCAATAATATCACCGATAAAATGTCAGTTATTGAGAACGGAATCAATGAAAATAAATTTAAACCTACCATTAGTAAGGAAGAGGTTAAAAAAAAGTATAATATACCCTCAGACTGTACTGTGATAGGAAACATAGGAAGAATATGTCCGGAGAAAGGGATAAAAAGACTAATTGAAATAGCAGCAATATTAAACAAAAAATATAAAAATACATATTGTGTTATTGTTGGTGATTATAATCGTTATCCCGATTTTTATCAAGAGGTAAAGGAAATTATTAAAAATAATAATATAAATAACATAATATTTACTGGTTTTACAAGTAATGTAGCCAATATGCTTCAAATATTTGATATATTTGTGTTTCCTTCCTATCATGAAGAGGGTTTGCAGTTGGCTCTAGTTGAAGCACTAAAAATGGGGTTACCTATTGTAACCACCAGTATGGGAGTAGTTAAATTTGATAAAGATATAAAAGATGGAATCAGTGGTTATATTATCGAAGACTATGACCCCATGTTGTTTAGTGATAAAATTTCATTATTGATTAATAATCAGGGTTTAAGAAAAGAAATGGGAAAATATAATTATAGAGTATTTGCTAAAAAATATACTGATGAGGAAATGGGTAGGCATTACCAGCAATTAATTGATAATTTATCAGTATCAAATTAATTTCACAGTTTATATTTTTTTATATAAGGGAGATAAAAATGAGAATACAAGAATCTGTTCTTAGTTTATATCAGAGATTTATGCCTGTAGTATTACGCAGGGAATGGCTTTTACATAATAAATTAAGGCAACGGTATAAAAGGAACACCTCTCAGGGGAAAATCTCAATTATAACTCCGACCAATAAAACCATATATCGTGATAGGATATTTGAAAACTATTCCAGACAGGATTATACCGATAAAGAATTAATTATTATTTTAAATAATAATCAACTAGACCAGAACGATTGGGTAAATTTTAGTAATAAATTTGAAAATGTATCAATCTATCAATTAGATGAATCTATTTCACTAGGTGAATGTATAAACTATGGATTTAAGCAATCAAGGGGAGACTTTATTGCCAAATTTGATGATGATGACTATTATGGGCCAAATTATTTAACTGATCTGGCATATTGTTTTTTGTTTACTAATGCAGAGGTAGTAGGTAAGGCTTCTCAGTTTATATATTTTCAAGGATTAAATAAACTAATTATGTATAATTTTGGTAAAGGATACCGATATCATGTGGTCTGGGGAGGGACACATTTAATAAAGAGAAAAGTCATGGAAAGAGTCAGTTTCGAGTCTGTGAATTTAGCAGAAGATGTATATTTTAATAATGAATGTCTTAAACGGGGGATTAAACAGTATGCTGCAGATCCTTTTAATTACTTGCGTATTAGAATTCCAGAAAAAAAATACCATACATATAAACTGGAAGATAGGGAGTATGCTAAATTTGGTATTCCTATTACAGATATAATTAACCCCGAAGAATATGTAACTATCTAATATTGGTTAGTCAAGGTTTCTTAAAATATATCTTATGTTAGTTATTACCATTTTGGGGGTATTTAGTATGAAGATAGTCTGGATCCACGGTGGCTTAGGTAATCAAATGTTTCAGTATGCTTTTTACTGTTATTTAAAAGCGAATTATTCCGATGTAAAATTAGATATAACAAAATATGAACAGGATAAATGCCACTATGGCTTTGAATTAGAAAAGGTATTTAATATAAAGGCAGATTTAGCAACTTTGGGGGAAATAGAATTATTGAAAAATAGTAACAAGACATTTGTTCAGGAAAAGCAATATAATTATGATAAAAAAATTTTGAATTTAAAAGGAGACAGATACTATAAAGGGCTCTGGCAGACCGAAAAATATTTTAAATCAATTACAGCAAAAATCAGAAAAGAATTTGAGTTTAAAGAACCCTTACTAGGGAAAAACGCGATAACTGTAGATAAAATAACGGCACAAAACTCACTTAGTTTACATATTAGAAGGGGAGATTACTTAACATCAGATGTTCATAAAGGAATATCTAATATACGTTATTATA
>JADQBV010000338.1 GCA_016278415.1 Halanaerobiales bacterium | reverse complement strand
ACTTATTTCTGCATTTACTATAGAGATACTTCCATTTTGTATTAAACCTGTATTTATCTTGTTGATAGTACCATTAAATATATCCTCATAGTATACTTCCCCACTATAAGAAGATCCATTATATAAAAAAGATACCTTAGTTGTTTTATCTTTTACTAGTGGCTGAGGACTAAAATCCGTAATTGTTACATTAGTTCCATTATTAAATGAAGCCTCAATAGTATAAGAGTCAATAGCTGACAGCGTTGATAAAACCATTTCATCACTAACATTAGTCCCATTACCTCCTGAACAACCAGCAAAAATAGATATTATAACTAAACATAAACCAATTACAAATAATCTTTTCACAATAATCGCCTCCATTAAAAATTTTTATAAATTTTTCTTCTATCACAAGCGGATATTTAAAGTAAATAAATTAGACAATTTAGATATTGAGTCAAATGATTCACTAATGTTTTTGTTTAGATTTAGTTCATTAATTTTTAGTTACATCACTTAATGGTTCAAGATCATCTATACTATTAAATTTTTATAATAATTTTTGCATAATCTTAACCTTTAAAAAGATTTTAATGGCTTAATAACTATAGTAAAAAACCCCATATTACTATGGGGGTAACTATAATTAAGAATAGCTTATTTAGTAATAGCCTTAAGTGTTAAGCTCTCAGTAAGATCACTTTTATATATACGCCAGATTACCTCTCTACCATCAGTGTTGGTTGTATTAGCCATATCTATCTCTCGGGGTAGTGTAATGTCAATAGTAAACATTAAACTATCCGAATCTTCGCTAACGTTCTCTACCATCCTTGGAATTTCCATTTTGAAGTTATATGTACCATCATCATTTTGTATCAAGGTAATGTATTCATGATTAGTTATATCAACAGGATTCTTACTTCGGAAGATATGATATACATAGTCACTATAATCTATAGTTCGTATTTCTTTTTTGTAGTTGTACTCCTCCTGCATTTCTATAATACTGGATCTCAACCCGTAGGCAATAACATCACTTTCCTCTCCTGCCATAGCTTTATCAGCTATCAAGGCAAAAGCCACATCAGCAGTACCATCTTCGTGAATAATAAAGCTGGTATATGACTCCATACAACCTGTCAGAAAAGTAAAAGTAAACACCAGTAAAACCCCTAACATCACTAACTTCTTTAGATTCATTTGCTCATCCTTTCAGTGTTACTCAGAGAATTTTCAATTTTAATAAAACCTATACCTGATACTACAGCTGTAATTGCACCAATAAATGCAGCCAAACCAATATCGCCAAACATCATACTACCCAAAAAAATTCCTAAGATACCGATAACAACTAAGATAATCCCAATAGTTTTCACCAAATCACCTCCTTTAACTTTTGTTTACTAAAAAATATAGTATTAAACATTATTTAATAAAATGTTAGATACATTATCCTTAATAGAAAATAAATATTTATTCATATATTTTTCAATTAACCATAGTTTTTTAGTTAAGTAATCACCTGATTTTCTATTAGTAATTCTCTCTCCTTCTTAATTCACACTAATAGTTCAATAAAATATGGAAATATCCTTCAACTTCGACAAAACTAGTTATAAAATAACAAAAATACCCCAATTATACCCTGGAATTAAAACCATAGAGTTTCTTTAATCTTCCACTTACCCAATAGAAATCCCATACTATTGTATTAACATTTTGGTTATTCCTACTTTGAAGAGCTGGATGTGGTACTCTACTTCCCTTTCTAGCTATTTATATATTAACCCAAGCTACATGGGTACAAGATGTCACCATGTAGATATCTGCTATGAACTACCCTCTGTATTTACCAATTTATGTAATAGCGACTCTCTCAGAATGCATGATGATAACTGATAGGATATAATAGCAGGAACCAATATATTCGTATGTTGTTTCAAATTGTTATTCTCCTATCCTCTGTGGTGAGTACTTATTTTTCATTTCCTATTGCTACATCTAACTACTCAACAACCTTACTACTTTCATTTTCCAACCATTCAAAGAACTTATTCCTATTGATAATAATCCTATTACCTAATTTCAAAGAGGGAAAGTCTTGTCTATGAGTTAATTCATAGGCTTTTGTCTTATTATTCTCAATTTCTCTGCTACTTCAGCAACAGTTAACGTTACAGGATAATCTCCTTTACTCTCAAATCTATCCAACCGTTGTACTAGTTTTAATAGTTCTTCCAATGAAGACTTAATTTCCTCTTGGTTTTTCTTAATTACATCTAGGATATTACCACCTCTCCAGATATATGTTTCATATCTTGTTCTACTTCAGTAACTCTACAACAACTACTTAAGCTTAAATTACTAATTTTATTCATCAGATATAACTGTATCAATTTTCAACGTTGATATATCAGCAAGAACAAACCTAATTGATGATATGAGTATCAAAAATGAACCAAAATCACTAGATTTGGTATGAGTCTTTTAAAAGATACTGTTATAGCAGTACGAAAGTGGATACACTTATAATTAATCTAATTCTAATCTCAGTCTAACTCTATCTTAATTATCTTAATCTCTATGTAATATACTATCAGTAACCCGTTAAGGGATCACATAGACTGTTTCACTTAATAATTGAAATATCTCCTTCTCATTACCAGCCGAAATGGTTGGCTTTTTACTTTTATGATTTAAGAAAAGGGGCTGTCTCAAAATAGTTTTAATAAACTATTTTGGGCAGCCTAAAAACCCCCGTAAGGGGGTTTACTAAATTAAACATGGTATTTTTTATTGTTCTAAGTGATTATAATAAAAAAACAGGCACAACAAATAGAGGGTCACATAGATCCTCATTTTTTTGTATATTTGGCTATTTAAATTTTCTATGCAACTTGTTTTTTGTGTAGCAATAAGCCACAACGGTTTGACTGTATCTTATTATGTAATTTATTAATATTATATCCCATAGAAAGTAGAAGAAATTCTATTCTTACATTTTGTTTTCCTCGCATCAGAAAGCGACGGAATCTACAGTCTTCTTTTATAACACCAAAGGCTCCTTCTACTTGAATTGATCTGTTCATTCTTAATAAGATGCCCTTGGTAGTTGTGATGTTTCTTAGCGAATTTGCCCTTTGTTTTATGAAATTTTTCGATACCCATAATCGTCGATTTCCTTTTGCTTTGGTACATTTATCTTTATATGGACACCCTTCACAACTCTCACATTCATATATGGTAACTTCTGAACAGTATCCAGATTTAGATTTTCTACTTGTTTGACCCACTACCTTAAAGTTTTTACCATTTTGGCAGGTATATTCATCTAGTATTTCATCATAGGTCATATTTTCCCGTAACCTCATATCATTTCGGTATTTTCTACTTTTTGATTTTTCATAGTTGGAGGGTTTTATATAGCAATTTTGACCTGTGTCTTCAAGATAAGTATAGTTTTGTTCACTTTCATATCCTGCATCAGCTACAATATCTTCGTGGTTTCTATTTGGATAATTCCTTTCCATACGTTCTAAAAATGGTACCAGAGTCAGCTGGTCAGATCGTTCATCTGAAATATCAACTCCAACTATATATTCACCTTCCACGCCAATTTGTATATTGTATCCTGGTTTAAGTTGAGAGTTTCTCATATGATCATCTTTCATACGCATAAATGTAGCATCTTTATCAGTTTTAGAAAAATTATTTCTACCTCTAAATGTATTCATATATTCTTGATATTTTTGCTGCCGATTTAATAATTCCTGTAACGTTTCTATCGCCCGCTGTAAAGGAGTTTTTCTTTTACCTTTACCATAAACAAACTCAATATTATCTTGTTCTTTCTTTTTTAGTAATACTTCGAGAATCTCACCAAGAGATAAATCTGATGTATAATCAAAACCAAATTCTTCATTAAGTTTTGCAATGAAATCAACAATTTTAGTTTTTAGTCTTTCTGCATTTTTTGTTGTAGTTTTTTTCCAGACAAAAGTATATTTGTTAGCATTTGCTTCAATCTTAGTTCCATCAATAAAGAGAGTCTTAAATGCTACTTCTCCTAATTCTTCTAGCTTCATTATTAACTGACTGAACAAGTCTTCTAGAGCATCTGCAAGACGTTCACTTCTAAAACGAGCAATTGTATTATGATCTGGGACTTTTTGACCTTCCAATAACCACATGAAATTAATATCTCGTCGACAAGCTTTTTAAAGTTCTCGGCTGCTATATATATTATTCATGTAGCCATATACCAAAATTTTAAATAGAATCTTCGGAGACACTGCAGGTTTTCTCCCCTTTGAGGAGTACGCCATATATAAATTTAAATAATTCAATTCCTCCAATACTTGGCTTAGCAAACGTACCGAATCATCTTTAGGAATAATTTTTTCAACTGGCATTGGCAAAACCAGTTGATACATTTTCTGATTTAGTGTATAATCTGGTTGTGTGATTTTGTGTTTGTCATAATTCAATTTTACACCAAAAGTGGGTTCTTGAGAACCCACTTTTTGCATATTTCGTCAAAAAAGAGGCGTCTCATTTTGAGACAGCCCCTTTTCTGTATTTATCTCCATTAAAGTCTTTTATTTGATTATCCACCGAGATATTGAAATTTTTATATAGGAACAGGCTTATTTTTTAGGAACGAAGATAAGCCTGTTCTATCGTTCTTCTTTTATTATGAAATACATGAAGTAACTTGTATTAATAAGAGATCTATAGAAAAATTTATCAGAGAGAATTTTTATTTGTACAAAAGAAAACGTACATTCAAAGAAATTGAGGAATTTGGGGAGGGAGTAGTGAGCTCAGAGGTTGGAGAAAAAGGTTTAACTAAAGACTAAAACAATAGATGAAAATTAAACAGGAAAATAAGTATTGGCTACTAATTAATTATAGGAAATAAAATATACTTTCATAAAGATGATATTATTGAATAATGAAGCTAAATCATTACTAAAAAGAATAGAAATAACAAGGAAAGAACTAAAGAAAGTAATTAACGAATACAACAAATCAATTAGTAATAAAAAAGTTTTAGAGGAAAGTAAAAAACTAGACAAGCTACTTAATAAATATAATGATTTAATTAAAAATATAAATAGTTGTAATAATAGGTTTAAGTTTAGTTAGAATAATTTCTTTTTTTTAGAAATAAATGAAGGAATATGATAATTTATCATGAAAGTAATAAATATGTGAAAATATGGCAGTGTGAAGAAAGCAGAAGGGAGGTAAACAA
>JADQBV010000086.1 GCA_016278415.1 Halanaerobiales bacterium | reverse complement strand
ATTAGTATCTAGCTTAATATTATTAAGTTCTATATCACTGGACTTTAAAGCATATTCTAATTTAATTAATCCTCCGGCTAATTTAGCTCCAAATGAGAAGTTGCTAAAAGTATCAATAGGACTTTCTGGATAGTATAAAAACCACAAACCAGGAAAAGATGATGAATAATTATATAACTCAAGTTCCTGCTGTATACCCTTTTCCGAATAATGACATATAAGATCAGATTCGATTTTTTTTCTATCGTTCCTGGATAAACTATCAATCCAGGAATTAGCGTATTTTATCTTATTTGGGAGAAAAAGTTCATTAGAGGCATCTGCCAGATAGGCATTTCTAAATTGAGCTGTATTAGATATCAAGAACTCAGTTATTTTCTGGCAAATTTCCCTTGCTTTAAACTCCAAATCTTCCATCTTTTTATTTTTAACATTATTAGAGATATCAATAGAATATTCAAGAAGAATATGCCCCTGCTTATGACAGCCCTGGTGAAATATTACTTTATTATTATAAACACCTATCTCTTCAGGAATTTCCATAGTACCATTATCTAAATCAGTAACCCCTGTAAATTCTATAGTACCTTTACAGATATCCTCTTTACTAATAATTAATTTACTACTATTATTTGAATCCAGTAATTTTAAAATAGTTTTATCCTCAGAAGAATCTATTATAGTATTGCATTTAATAAGCTGGCGGCCTGATTTATTTCCAATGACAAGTGAATATCTGTAATCACTATCATTATTATAAAGACCTACAGGTAAACTTGCATATAGTATTTTAACACCAGCTTCCAGAAGAAGATCCTCAAGGACTAGTTTGAGATTATCAGGATGTAAGGATAGCTTCTCCTTATAACTCTCTGATTTGTCCTTTTTCTCCACACTGATACGATTGTATAACGACTTGGCTATTTCACCCAAATTAACAGATCTATCAACTTTAATCCAGGGGCGTAGCTTAGCTGTGATCTCCCAGGCTAAATAAGTCCTTGCTTCAAGTAAGACTACTTTATACCCTTCTCGAGCATATTTTATAGCTGCAGCAATACCAGATAATGAGCCTCCAGATACCAATAAATCCACTTCAGATAATATTGGAAGAAACTTTCCTTTACTTATTATATAATTTTCATTTTTTTTGTCTTTTACTAGAGAATCAGTCATACTATGACATCCCCTATCTTGATCTTAGCTTTTAAATCTAGAAACCAAGTCATACATTTCTTCAGCCATTATTGATAAATTACCCGTTCTGTTAACTATTTCTTCAACTGTAGCCGCTTGCTCCTGGCTGGCTGCAGAGACCTCTTCCGCGCTAGCTGAAGTTTCCTCTGATATTGACGTTATATTTTCCATATTAACAACTATATCGTTACTGTTTTTACTCGCTTCACCAATTGCAGTACTAGAATCACTAATTCCTTTCACTACTTTTTGCAGTGAATCTTGTATCTTACTAAAAATCTTCTGGGTAGTCCTAACAATAACCTCACCACTTTTAATTTCCTTAGTTCCTTCATCCACCCTAACATTTGCATTATGAGTTTGTGTTTTTATTTCTCCAATTAATACTTTAATCTTATCAGCTGAGTTTGAAGACTCATCAGCTAAATTTCTTATCTCATCTGCAACAACACTAAACCCTCGACCAGCATCCCCGGCCCTGGCTGCCTCAATAGCAGCATTAAGGGCTAATAAATTTATCTCATCTACAATACTATTAATTATTTGCAAAATACTGTCTATCTCATCAGATATATTTACCAAATTACTAATTCCATGAGATACTTCATTTATTGAATCTCTAATGTTATTCATTTGTTCTTCTACTTTTTCTATACCCTGACTTCCCTGTTCTGTAACATCCTCCATTTCATTAGATAAATCTTTAATAAGCTTATTGGAACAATCTAATTCCTTTAATATGCCAGCCAGATTCTTTATTTTTACCATTACTCCATCCACTTGTTCAGTTTGCTTATCAGCACCAACAGCAACCTGTTGAATAGAAGCTGATACCTGTTCGGAGACCTGTCCCACCTCATCAGAAGCCATCTGCAAATCCTTCGAAGAGCCAGTTACATTCTCAGCAGCAGAATCAATCATTTCTATCATTTGCCTTAGCTTATCAACCATAACATTGAAATTAGAAGCCAGTAGACCTATTTCATCATCCCTATCCAAATTAAGTTCTACATTAAGATCATTTTCTGCAACTCTCTGCATTCCGTCACTTAAATTACGTAGGGGCTTCAACAAACTTCTATTAATCAACCAGGAGATAATTATTATTAAAACAAGTAGTGCTCCTATTCCAAAGATTAAAATCTTTTGGTTAATCCTCAACAGGGCCTGGTAAGCCTCTTCAATTGGTATTTGACCAATGATCAGCCCATCAATATCGGGTATAATATCATATGAAGCTAGATATCTACCATTATTACCATCATATTCTAGACTACCATTTTTATTGGAATACAATGTACTAGCACTGATATCCTGAAAATCAATCTTCTTCCCTATTAATGACTCATCATTATGAATAATAACCTTCCCCTTTTTATCTGTTAGAAAGAGATATCCATTATCACCTATTTTCTTATCATTTACCAGATTAGCCAGTTCAGATAACCCTACTTTTCCTCCAACTACACCTACAATATCATTATTATAATCCCTGACTGGTACTGCAACAATAGAAGCTAATTGTTGGTATTCCTCATCAAAAAATAGACTACCCCAAATAAGTGATTCATTTTCCACACTGTCCTTATACCATTCTTCATTTACAGGATTATATCCAGTAGCTAGTTCAGCTTCCAGATACCTTGGATACATGGCCATATTCCCTTTTTCAGTACCAAAAAATAAACTTAAAAAACGCTCATCATCTTTTGCTAATTTTTCAAAATCCTGAATAACAACACTGATACTATTCAATTTAAAGCCATCCTGTTTAGATAAATAATTTAGAGAGACCTCAAGGGAGTCAAAATAGGACTCAATTTCATGTTCTATTCCCTTTACTACTTCGAGATTTCTATCCAACGATAAATCTTTAACCTCTTTTGAAACATTATTACTGACTATAAACCCCAAGGATATTATTGTAAGTATCACTATTAAAAGGGTCAGACCAATTATTTTAGCTGAAATACTTTTTGCTATTTTAAATCTATTTTTAAATGTGTATATTTTATTTTTATTAAACATTTCTAACCACCCTATTCGCTTTTAAATTATGGATCTTCTCCATATCAGTTGGTAATATGCTTAGATATTTTGCTATTAACTGAATGATTTTTAAAAAGTCTCCAGTTACGACTGATTCAATGGAAATGGAGAATAACCTAAATTATTATGACTATACATCTTGTTTTATTGATTAAACCAATGAAAACTAAGTATAGGTTTTATCATATCAGCTTGATCGTCCTTTAAAAACCCACCACCTTGTTTTTTTATACATTCAACACAGATTTTTTTCTTTTCCCCTGGAAATAACGTAAAATAAGCCTTATCTGCTGACAAATAATAAGCATTACTTACTTCAAGTGGATGAATGTGAAGAGCTGCTATATTACTGCTGTTTTCTATCAAATAATTCCTTTTTACAACTTTAAAATTATATCCCGCTTTAAAATTTTGCCATTTATTTACTGCCTTAATATTCAGTTTAGCTTTATCCATTTCTAAAGCTGGTTTATATACTTTATCTTTTTCAGTGGAAAATATATATACTTTTGAATCAAATAAATCATTCTTTATGCCTAATTTAAGTCTAACAAAAAACAAGTCCTCAAAACTTTCATCAATAGCAAAATTTAAGTTAGACACTTTATTTGAAATATCTTTACGTACAATTTTATCGTAATTAACTTGATATAATATATTTCCCGTACTGTCCAATACCTCTACTTTTATTACTAGTGGTCCTGAATACTGATTTGTGACAGAATATATTTCTCCATTAAATTGACCGCCAACAGCATAATTTAATTTTGAATAACCCAATGATATATCAAGAGGTGAATATGCACCTTTAGTCCAATAATAGGCCATTTTAGGATCTCCATAGTATTCAATCAGATTTGTACATGATGCATTTGGCCATGGCTCATTGAGCTGCCATATGATACTACCACTATTTTCAAACTTACGTCTGCGATTAGCTTCCAGTATATATCTTAACCCTTCAGCCTGTATCCATTGACTGCATTTCACAAAATCTTCTAACTCTCTAATTTCACCAAACATTTCCTCATCACGAAAAAATGTCCCCCACCATTCACCATGGTGTCGCCAGGCAACATTACCTGACATTGGTGTAGGATAATGATCTTCTTTGCTTAAAATTTTGTTTAATGTCTTCACCGAACTTACACCATCAACACCAAATTCACTATGAAAAAGGCTATCTGACTGACCGTACATGTCATAGTGTTCTGGATTGCCAAGATAGTGCCAGTGTCCGTGGATATCATGGCTTACACCTTTTTCTTTAGTTACAAATTCTACCGGCCCAGAGGCTGATGTTGGTAAAAATAGACGTTTTGGATCAAATTCTTCCACTAAATTCTCTAATAAATTAATATTTGAATCCTGATTAGTACAGGGTTTATTGGGCTTACTCATCAACTCATTTCCCCCACACCAAATAGTAAGGGAGACATGGTTTCTTCTTTCCTTTAATGCATTTATTGCCGTTTTTTCTAAAAGTTTCATAAATTCAGGGCGTTTTGATGGAATATTATCTATACCAGAGCTTGACTGAATAAAGTCCTGCCATACTAAAATTCCATAACGATCACAGAGTTCATAAAACACCTCTTTTTCTATTAAACCACCACCCCACACACGTACCAGATTAATATTTGCCTTTTTCATCATCCTTACCATGTATTCATAATGGCCTGAAGTAACATTGCCATATAGATGGTCAAGTGGAGTAATATTAACCCCTTTTACATAGATTTTCTCTCCATTAATAACTATAGTATAAGGTAAAGCGTTTTCTGGACTTTTATCATTTTGCATATAACTAAGGCTACGAATTCCAGTGTCAAATACCATAGAATCTAATAAATCATTATCAGCAAACAAATTTATTTTTACTTGATATAAAAGTTGTTCTCCATACTCATTGGGATACCATAACTGGGGATTATCTATTTCAAAATTTATCTTATGAGTATTATTAAGATAATCTTCTTTTAAACACCTTTCTGCTGCTATATATCCAT
>JADQBV010000410.1 GCA_016278415.1 Halanaerobiales bacterium | reverse complement strand
TCCTCCTCATTTTTTTTATAATACACTTTTTTCTTTTTAATGTCAAGCAAAGCTGGAATATGCTTCACAAGAAAAAGAGGATTTTTCATAAGAATTTCTATCCTTTTAGTAAACTCCTCCATTATAATATAGCTTTACCAGTTAAACTTAATATTATCATAATAATGCCGGCCAGTAATATCCCGATTACAATTGCAGGGAAAGCATACTTAAATTTAATCTTCAATAAAACCGCAGCTAGACTAGCAGTCCATGCTCCTGTTGTTGGAAAAGGGATAGCTGTAAAAAGGATTAGTGCCAAAGCCCCATACTTTTCAACCTTATCACTCTTTGCTAATGTACGTTTATCTAACCATGTAAAAAACACATCCATAATATGAAAATGTTCTCGAAGGAATTTCCTTACAGGCATCAATAAAAGTAATAATGGTATTACAGGAATAGCATTCCCCAAAACAGATATACTATATGCCTTCCATGGTGGCATTCCTAATGAAATTGCAAGGGGGATAGAACCCCTTAACTCTACAATTGGAAGCCACGATATAAAGAAAACAGCCAACTCTCTAGAGAAATACTGATTAAACCATTCAAAAAAAATATTATTCATCCAATGATCCTCCTACAGATATACTCCATTATAAATTCTTGTATACATGTTCTTACTCAGTTAAAACTTACGCATAGAGCCCGGTACATACTTACAATTAATATATTTTAATATTACCCTCATCAACAATCTGACTCAACTTCATCTTTAAATCTTTATTATAATTAACCCAGAATATACTATCTGTCATGATTAAATGACTGGATGTATTATTGGATATAGTGAAAAACACTGGGTTATCACCCTGGTTTTTTCTCAACAAAGCCTTGATTTTCCCCAGGATACTCTTGTCATTTTTAATATTAATTTCCACAAAAGTGGTTGATAAAGGGACAATTGCCCTTGCTATATTACTGTCGTCATCTACAGTTCCCCAGATAATCACCTTACTGCCAACAGACAAGTTCTGCTCATATTTACTATATATGTCAGGAAAAACAACCACATCTATCTTACCTGACCAATCTTCCACTGTCAAGAAGGCCATCATACTGTTTCGCTTTGTTATATGATTTTTCTTTTCTATTACCATACCACTAAAAGCAACTTCCTGACCCTGAAGATCATCCTCCTGTAAGCGATTACTATCACAATTTGTAAAATAGTCAATTTTCTCTCTAGAAATATCCAGGGGATGTGCTGATAAATATATACCCAGATACTCTTTCTCCTGAGCTAAAATCTCATCCATTGACAACTCCCCAATTTCTGGGTAGCTAATAGTATCTTCAAAGAAGCTCTCTTGATCTTCTACTATATCAAAAAAGGAAGTCTGTCCTGCAGCACGATGATGCCTGCTTGCATTCGCTTTTTCATATATTTCTTCAAATTTTAATAATAGTTGTGACCGTGTTTTATCAAAAGATGAAAAAGCCCCTGCTTTTATAAGTGATTCGGTAACTTGAACATTTACCCTACGTAAATCTACTCGAGATAAAAAATCTTCCAGTGAGAGAAAGGGTCCATCCTTCCTGGCGCTAATAATAGCTTCTATGGCACTTTTCCCGACATTTTTTATAGCCTTAAGACCGTAATATATCTCTTTGCCATCTCTTGTCCTAAATTCATATCCACTTTCATTAATATCAGGTGAAAGCAAATCAATCCCCATCTCTTTACATTCACGGATATATTGCCCAACTTTATTCTGATTTCCCATAACAGTAGATAGAAGGGCAGCCATAAATTCAGCCGGGTACTTAACCTTTAAATAGGCAGTTTGATAGGCTAATAATGCATATGCTGCACTATGAGATTTATTAAATCCATAGCCTGAAAAGTATTCCATTTGATCAAATATTTGATTTGAAATATCTTTGCCTATACCTCTTTCTTCAGCTCCATTCACAAACCTTACTCGCTCGTTAGCCATTAATTCCTTTTTCTTTTTACCCATACCCCTTCTAAGCAGATCAGCTTCACCCATAGAATAACCACCAAGCTTACTGGCTATCTCCATTACCTGTTCCTGATATAATATAAGACCAAATGTTTCGTTAAGGATAGGTTCTAATTCAGGATGAAGGTATTCTGGGTCCCTTAAGCCATGACGTGAATCAATATATTGATCAACAAGACCACTACCTAAAGGCCCTGGACGTCCTAATGCCAAAATTGCTATTAGATCTGTAAACCTATCAGGTCTAAGCCTTTGATTAAGATCCTGAAACAAATAAGATTCCATTTGAAAAACACCAAGGGTATTACCTGACTGAATTAATTGATAAACCTCAGGATCATCCAGTTCTAAATTATCTATATCTATCTGTATATCATGAAGGTCATACACTAATTCCAAAGTCTTATTTATTACTGTTAGATTTCGTAAACCCAGAAAGTCCATCTTCAATAAACCTAGACTCTCCAGATCATTCATTGGTAATTGAGTAATAATGCTTTCATCCTGCTTTTGTAATGGTATTAATTTACTAAGGTCATCAGCACCAATAACAACACCTGCCGCATGTGTTGAAATATGTCTGGGTAGTCCCTCAGCACCCTTTGCAAAATTGAGTAGCTCCTTAACTTCCTTATCTTCTTGATATAATTTTGCCAATCTATCACTAGTTTCAATTGCCTGGGCGATAGTTACTCCTGGGCGTCCAGGGATAAGTTTTGCAACTCTATCAACTTTTTTTAATGGTAAGTCCAATGCCCTACCCACATCTCTAATAGCAGCCCTTGCTGCCATAGTTCCAAATGTTCCTATCTGGGCAACCTTTTCTTTTCCATATCTTTCTTTTACATACTCAATTATTTCATCTCTACGTTCATCAAAATCTATATCAATATCAGGCATATTTACTCTTTCTGGATTTAAAAAACGCTCAAATAAGAGATTATATTTTAAAGGATTAATTTTTGTTATTCCCAATAAATACGATACAAGACTACCTGCTGCAGAACCACGCCCAGGGCCTACCCTAATACCATTATTTTCTGCATAGTCAATAAAATCCCAAACAATCAAAAAATATGCCACATAACCCATCTGTTCAATAACACCAAGCTCATAATCCAATCTATCCCTGGCTATCTTATTTTCAGTAAGCCCTTTCTCTCTCATACCCACTTCACATTTATCGTGTAATATCTCGCTTACTGTTTTTTGATCACTACCTCCTGGAAAAGCCGGTAAATGAAAGGTATTAAAATCTAATTTTACCTGACATCGCTCAGCAATTTTGATTGTGTTTTCATATAGATTATTAAAGGCAGGAAATAATTTTTTCATCTCATCAGGAGACTTAAAATAAAAACTATCATTTGGAAATCTTAAGCGGTCTTCATCCTTAATATTTGTGCCAGTCTGTAGTGCCAATAAAACATCATGTAGTTTTGCGTCCGATTTATTAAGATAATGAACATCATTAGTAAGCACCATGGGAATATTTGATTCTTTACCGATTTTAAGTAATTGATTATTTACCCGTTTTTCTTCTCTTAAATTATGATCCTGTAATTCCAGGAAAAAATTATTTAGGCCAAATATTTGCTGATATTCTTTAGTAGCTTTAATAGCTTCATTATAATTACCCTGTAATATTAATTGAGGAATCTCTCCCTGAACACAGGCAGAAAGTCCTATAATTCCCTTGCTATGTTTATATAATAATTCTTTGTCAACACGGGGTTTATAGTAAAAACCCTCCAGGTGACTCTGAGTTACTATTCTGATAAGATTGTGGTACCCTTCATTAGTCTCGGCCAACAAAAGCAAATGATACCTGGTACGTGTATCTTTATCTCTCATCGAACTCGGTGTTAGATATACTTCACAACCAAGAATAGGTTTAATATCCTCATTTACTGCTTTTTTATAAAAATCAACCAAACCATAGAGTACACCATGATCTGTCATGGCAACTGCAGGCATATCATATTCTTTAGCCCGTAAAACAAGTTGATCTATGCGAGCAGCCCCGTCTAAAAGACTGTATTCTGTATGATTATGTAAATGGACGTACCCACTATGGGTAGCACTAATTTTTTTAAAATTCATAGGAATCATCTGTCCTCCACTATCTGTAGTAAAAGCTATTTATTATGATATTTTAATTTTGCTTTTAAATACTATAATATTATTTCTCTATATATTTTCTTCTTCCTGCTTTTTTAGTAATATATGAATTATAATGTACATATAAATTCAAAAATCATAAGTCATCAAGCATAAATTACAATATTGAAAATTATAATATAGTGAGGTGAATAAAAATGAATCGGATTATACCTGTTTTTTTTATCGCCCTCGGTGTTGTAATAGGCGGCTCTTTTGTAGGTAGTATTGGTGGTGTATTAATAAAACAATCCCCTTTAAAGATAATGTTAGATATTGCTGATGATCTTAAACTTTATGCAATTATAAGTGCAATCGGGGGCACCTTTACTAATCTAAGAATGCTTGAGGGTGTTTTATTTAAAGGTGATTTATTAATTATTTTTCAACAATTCCTAATATTACTAAGTGCTTTTTTTGGTGCTCAGTTAGGATACTGGCTCATTGTTATATTCTGTGGGGGGAAATAGTCTTGAATAGACCATTTAAACACAAATTTAATAATTCTTTTTTTGTTTTTACAAAAGAGGAATTAATCTTTGTTTTATCTGTTTTTATTCTTGGTATAATTGTAGGTGCAACACTACTTACCATATTAACTGGTAAATATATAGATCAATTAGTCCTAAAAAATAAAGAATTAGAAACATTGGTTAAAGATCAAAAACAACAATTAGGTCAATTAGACAAACAGTTCAAAAATAAATTAGTCGTTCAAAAAATAGTTCCCTTTCTTGATACAGATATAAATAAACATAGGCAACAGGAAATAATAAAGAAAATACGCAATCTACTTACAGGATTAGTTGGTAAGGATATTAGTGAGATTGATTCCCTTTTAATACGAGATATATTAAATGAGGCAAGCATTATAGTAGAAGATGATATTTATCAACTACATTTATCATATTTAGTAATTAGTGATGAACTTAAATTATATCTAATCATAAATGATCATCAGGAAAAAAATCAGGAAGAATAAATAGGCATCCTAAGTAACGCCTTTACTAAATCGCTGGGATATTTTACTAGCTAAACTAAACAAATCTAAAGAGAAATATATATAAAGTGTAAATAATTCACTTTATTTTTAGA
>JADQBV010000337.1 GCA_016278415.1 Halanaerobiales bacterium | reverse complement strand
AAATTATTCAATAAATTTTGATCTTCTAGTATTATTCCTGATATTTTATCTTTATTTATGTGAATCCTAGAATCAACCTTATCTTTATTAATATACTTAAGTACTACATTATTAAATTTACCTAGGTTAATTGGTTTACTTATAAAAGCATCTATCCCAACTTCTTTAAACCTTTTCTTATCTTGAGTCAATGCAGATGCGGTTAATGCTATAATAGGAGTATGTTTTTTTGCATTTTTTTCTAATTCCCTTATCATCATGCTAAGGTTGTATCCATCAATTTGGGGCATCATTATGTCTAATAATATTAAGTTAAAATCATTATCTTTATATAACTCTAAAGCCTCTTTGCCGTTAGATGCAATTTTAAATTGGTAACCCCTTTTGGATAAATAAGTTGCTAGCAATTTTTGATTAATTGGATTATCCTCAGCAATTAGGATTTTACTATTATATTCTTTATCTATATCCCTTTTCTTGTTATTTATAGTCCCTAAACTAGATCCGTTCTCTTGATCAGCACGATGAGTACAATTAACTACTGTATTATTATTCTCATCACTTTCTCTTTGATTAAGAAAACCTAAGTGAAAAGAAAAAGCAAAACTACTTCCTTCATCCACTTTACTATTAACCTCAACCTTACCACCCATCATTTCAACTAGTTGTTTTGATATAGCTAAACCAAGACCTGTACCCACGTTATGACCATCATTAGATATCTGGCTAAATCTTTTAAAAAGCATGTTAATCTTATCTTCAGGAATGCCTATCCCGGTATCATCAACAAATATTTTCATTTTTACTTTATTCTTTTGATGATCTATATCCAGTATTTTTTGGGTTACTGTTACTTGACCCTTTTCAGTAAATTTAATGGCATTACCTATTAAATTAAATAGTATTTGTTGGATCCTGATAGGATCACCTATAAAAGTCCTGGGTATTGTTTCCTCTGTCTTATAAGTCAATTTTACCCCTTTTTTTTGAGCATTTACATCAAGGATTTTAATAGTATCACTAATTATATCCATTAAGTTAAAGGGCCTCTCGTCTAACTCCATTTTAGCAGCCTCTATTTTAGAATAGTCAAGTATATCATTTATAATAATTAGCAGATTATTAGCCGATGTTTTAACAAGGCTCAAGTATTCCTTCTGTTCCAGTGATAAATCTGTAGCCAATGCTAGATCAGCTATCCCTAAAATACCATTCATAGGTGTTCTTATCTCATGACTCATCTTAGCTAAAAACTCACTTTTAGCCCTATTGGCTACATTTGCTTTTTCCATAGCCTCATGGAGTCTACTCTGGGCCCTTTTATAATGTGTTATATCCTCTAAAGACATCACTACAAAATCTTCTTTCTCAATATTTACTCTTACAGTATTTATCGTAAAAACGGGATTAAGTGTTTTCCCATTATTTTTAAATTTCACAATAGACTCGAGATTTTTTATAGATATACCTGTATCTAAAGTAGTTTCAAGAGCAGATCGAAATCGGCAGGATTTGCAATACTCACCTGTACCACAACCATCTGTACACTGACTTAGAAAACAACAATCAAATCCTTCACCAACAACTTTTCCTATTATTTGAGCAGGACTCTTGGATTTCATTTTCAAAAGTGGATCATTAACTTGTCTTATTTTAAAATCCTTATCGATTAACATTACAGCTATAGGAACTGCCTGGAACATATCAGTAAATATCTGGGCCTGACGCTTTAGATTTCTGAGTTTCATCTCTTCCAGTTCTTTCTGATGTTCTTTCCTCTCGCTTATATCCCTGATAATACTAATTAAAATATTTTCACTGCCTATCCTGTTTCCTGTCGAATTTATTTCTACAGGGAAAGAACTGCCGTTTTTTCGATAATGTATAGCTTCAAATAATAGACTCTTTTTTTGCGCCTGATTCATTTGTTTTTTTACTTTACAATGGCAATTAGCACCCCTTAAATCATAAATAGTACGGGAAAGCAATTCCCCTTTATTGTAGCCATAACTTTCAACTGCAGTGTCATTAGCCTCAATTATTTCTCCCTTCTCATTAATAAACAAAATTATATCGGTAGTATATCTTGCTAATAATTGGTACTTTTCTAGCAATTTTTCCTTTTCTTTCCTTTGAGTTATATCTATATGGGAAACCACAACACCCTCACTATTATTTAAAGATGAAGCATATAGTAGAAACCATCTCTTGCCTTCTGAGAAATGACCTGGGTATTCATGAATAAACGTATCATTTTTGCCATCTATTATAGATTTTACCCCTGCTAACACTGCCTTGGCATCATTGCAACCATCAGTTGCTGCCTTACGGCATACTTTTAGATAATCAACCCCTATTCCTACTGATTTTAGAACACTATTGTTCTCTTCAGCAAACTTTATCCAGGAATTATTTACAGATATTATTACACCATTATTGTCAATAACTGCTATATGTTCATTTAATGAATCAAGAACATCCTGATTAAACTGCTGGCTTAAATTACTAATCATAATTATCTTCTCCTGTTTTACTCTACCCTATATAGTATTTTTGCATCTATAATAAATAAAAGATGGTTATTTCTCAAAACACTCGATTTTAAGAGATATTTTTATAACTTTGCATAGATGGTTGGTTGGACATAACGAAATTTATATTGTTTATTTGTCAGACTCTCAGAATGCCCGATAAAATATATGCCCCCGGGAACAAGTACATCATAATACCTTTTTATTAGCCTTTCCTGCACCCCTGTATCAAAGTATATCATTACATTTCTGCAAAAAATAATATCAAATTTATTTTTAAAAGGAAAGGAATTCATTAAGTTAAATGTCCTGAAAGTAATAACTTGCTTAATAATATTCTTAACATGTAAAACATCATTTTCCTTCACAAAATATTTTTTAATAAAATAATTACTTATTTCCTCTTCTTGAGGGGAATATATACCCCTTTGTGCCTTATTAATAACCTCTTGACTGATATCAGTAGCCAGTATTTTTATTTTGATATCCTCTGGCAATACCTCTTTTAGGACCATTGCTATAGTATATGGCTCTTCACCAGTAGAACAACCGGCACTCCAGACACGTAATTCTCGCGTTAGATTGATTCGTTTGTTTATTTCCAATATATAATCTAGCTGGTCCCTTATAAAATCAAAGTGACTATTTTCTCGAAAAAAATCCGTCTTGTGAGTTGTAATCTCGTGTATAAAGCTTGACCAATATTTACTTGCTTTACCTTTAATTAGAAGCTTATATAGATCATCGTAAGCAGAAATATTCAATTCCCTCATTACTTTTCTCAGTCTTGATTGAATCATCTGCTGCTTATGGTCAGCAATTGATATTCCCATATTTTCATATATTAAATTGCGGAATTGTTGGAATTGCTTATTAGTCATTTCTGCCATAGTTATCTTCCTTTCTTCTATTCTAAAAATCTCCAGCATCATCTTCAAGTGGAATAATCTCTTCAGGTTTTACTGTATCTTTATCCTTATTCTTTTTACTCATCTTTTTGGTTTTATTTACTGTTCTATTAGTTTCACTTTGTCTATTGGAAAGGTAACTACCTTGACCTGTACCATTGACCAGAGAAATTAACATTTCGACACTATTTTTCATATTCTTAGCCTGAGCAGATAACTCTTCTGAAGCAGAGGCACTCTCTTCTGCTGCTGCTGCGTTTTCTTGAACTACCTCATCCATTTGAGAAACTGCAGTATTAATCTGAGTAATTCCCTGTGTTTGTTCTTCACTTGCTGCCGCTACTTCATCCATCAACTCATTTACTTTCTGAGCTTGAGTATTTATCTCAGATAGAGATTTATTAACCCTTTCAGTAACGTCAATTCCTTTCTCAGCTAGTGATATATTGTTTTCTATGATAGAAGACGTGTCTTTAGCAGCCTGAGCGCTCCTTTGAGCAAGATTCCTTACCTCTTCAGCTACTACAGCAAATCCCATCCCAGCATCTCCGGCCCTTGCCGCTTCAACAGCTGCGTTTAAAGCCAGAATATTTGTCTGGAATGCAATATCATCAATCACCTTAATTATCTTCGATATTTCATCACTGGAATTTTTTAGTTTTGACATCGAGCTAATCATTTCACTCATTTCTTCATCACCAGTTACAGCTGCTTCCTTAGTTTGTCTTGCCAATACTGCTGCTTGTTTAGTATTCGCCGAATTTTGTTTTACCATTGATGCAGATTCCTCAAGAGTAGAAGAGGTTTCCTCTAATGAAGATGCTTGCTCAGCACTGCCTTCTGCTAATTGCTGACTGGAAGAAGAAAGTTGGTTAGATGCAGAAGCAACCTGTTGAGCACCTTCATTTAATGTATCAGAAATTCTATTAATTGGTCTTGTTATAGACAGAGCGAATTTCCACCCAACAAGTGCAATAAGTACTGTTACAATAATACAGACAATTAACATAATAGTTCTCATTTCATTAGATGAAGCAAAAGCCTCATCTGAATCAATTTCAACTACTAAGCCTACATTGTAATTACCAAAGTCTACCATATTTAAAGAGCCTAAAACTGGAAACCCACGATAACCTTCATATGTTGAATTAAGACTATAGTTAGCTTGATTATTCCTGATTGCCTGTGTTAACTTATTGATGCCCTCAGTATTAAAGCTTGTTTCCAAAACAGAATGACTACCAAACTTTGGAGTAGTCAAAAGTACACCCTGCTGATTAACTAAATAGGCATCTGCAGACTCGCCAAGTTGATCAAGGACCTGTGTGATTTTACTAGATATAGTCACCTGATCAATTACATTTATAAAAACACCAACTATCTCACCACTAGTTCCTTCGGAATATATAGGGGCTGCCACTACAATAGCATTTTCGTAAATCACATCTGAGTAAAACATATCTGATGTTGTTACTTTACCGTCCATTGCAGCTTTAAAATAGTCTCTAGTACCCAAATCAGAACCAACTGACTCTTCAATAGATGAATAGACTATTTTTCCATTACTATCTAAAAGACTTACCATTGCCATATTAAATTTTTCCATGGCAATGGGTACAGTATTATCCAAAATACCCTTTTGATTCTGCCATTCCTCACTATTTAAATCCCCATCAACTGTTTGTAATGTATTCAAAGATTGATATACATCTGAAGTTTTGGAGAGTACTACTGTATTACCCTCCATTGTTTGAAACCATTCATCTATTCTATTAGCTTTTTGGGTAGAAAAAGCGCCAAGCTTTTCATAGGTTAAATCACTTATAGCATTATCAGCCTGGAAATAC
>JADQBV010000320.1 GCA_016278415.1 Halanaerobiales bacterium | reverse complement strand
AAGGTCAGGCTCATATTAGGTCTACCTTTAATAATACAATTATCTCTATAACAGACGGTAACGGAAATGTTATTGCCTGGTCCAGTTCTGGAAAAGTAGGTTATGAAGGATCTCGTAAGAGTACACCATTTGCTGCTCAGATTGCTGCAGAGGATGCTGCTCAACAGGCTATGGATCAAGGTGTAAAAGAAGTAGAGATATTTGTTAAAGGACCTGGTTCTGGTAGGGAATCTGCTATTAGGTCAATTCAGGCTGCTGGTCTGAATGTAAGTCTAATAAAAGATGTTACTCCTATACCGCATAATGGTTGTCGTCCACCAAAAAGACGCAGAGTATAAAATAATAATATTTAATTTAGGATAATATATTAGTGTTTAAAAATAGTGATATTTGTTTATAATGAAATTGGAGGTGTAAAAATGGCAAGATATCGTGGTTCTGTTTGTAGAATTTGCCGCCGCGAAGGAGAGAAACTGTACCTAAAGGGAGAACGTTGTTATACTGATAAATGTGCTATTGAACGTCGCCCTTATGCACCTGGTGAACATGGTCAGGGTAGAAGAGGAAAACAGTCCGAATATGGAATGCAACTTAGGGAAAAACAAAAAGTTAGAAAAATATATGGGATATTAGAGAAACAATATCGCCGCTATTTTGAAATGGCAGAAAATATGCCAGGAGTAACAGGTGAAAACTTTTTACAATTATTAGAAAGAAGACTTGACAATGTTGTTTATAGACTGGGTTTTGCTACTTCGCGTAATGAAGCAAGGCAGTTTGTACTACATGGTCATATTTATGTAAATGATAGGAAGGTTAATATTTCGTCTTATCAGGTAGATGTAGATGACGTTATTTCTGTTAAGGAATCTAGTCGTAAATCAACCCGTTTTAAAGAAGTATTTGAGTATAATGCTGAAATTACTGCACCTGAATGGCTAAGTGTAAATATTGATAATGCTGAAGGAAAAATATTAGCATTACCAACAAGAGATGATGTTGATTATCCAGTAGAAGAACACTTAATTGTTGAGTTTTATTCAAGATAATATTAGTTTTCCTTCTAACATAAAGGAGGGTATTGTATTAATGATAGAAATTGAAAAACCACATGTAGAGTTAGTAGAAAGTGATGAGTTCTCAGGTAAGTTTGAGGTCGCTCCATTGGAAAGAGGCTATGGTATTACCCTTGGTAATGCTTTACGTCGTATATTGTTATCATCTTTACCAGGTGCTGCTATAACCTCTGTCAAACTTGAAGGGGTTAGACATGAGTTTTCAACAGTTACTGGTGTAGTTGAAGATGTAACTGAGATTATACTGAATTTAAAAGGGGTTGTACTTAAGTACACTGGTGAAGATGTAGAAAAAATTACTCTTAATTGTGAAGGTGAAGGAACAGTAACTGCTGGTGACTTTAAAACATCAGGGGATATTGAATTTGTTAATCCTGAACATCACATTGCAACTCTTGAAAATGATGGTAGATTACAATTGGAAGCAACTGTTGAACGTGGTCGTGGCTATATGACTGCTGAGGAAAACCAGGGACATTTTGACAAAGTTATTGGTCTTATTCCAATAGATTCTTCTTTTAGTCCAATTACAAGAGCAAATTTTAAGGTTGAAAATACCAGGGTTGGTCAGGTAACTGATTATGACCGCTTAATTTTAGAGGTATATACAAATGGAAGTATCTCTCCAGAAGATGCCGTAAGTCTTTCTGCTAAAATAATGGTAGAACACCTTGATTTATTTATAAACCTTACTGATGAAGTAAATGATGTAGAAATAATGGTTGAAAAAGAAGAAGAAGAAAAAGATAAAGTTCTTGATACAACTATAGAGGAACTAGAGTTATCTGTTCGTTCTTCTAATTGTTTGAAGCGTGCGGGTATCAACACTGTAGGTGAATTAAACAGTAAAACAGAAGAAGATTTAATGAAAGTAAGGAATCTTGGGAAAAAATCACTCCAGGAAATTATAGAAAAACTGGATGATTTAGAATTAGATCTAAAAGAGCCTGAGATTTAGAAAAAGGAGGGATAACTGATATGCCACAGAGAAAGTTAAATAAAAACACCTCTCATCGTAAAGCGATGTTTAATAATATGCTGACTGATTTTTTTCGTCACGAGCGTATTGAAACTACTATATCTAAAGCAAAAGAGTTACGTCCATTAGCTGAGAAATTAATAACAACTGCTAGAACTAATGATCTTGCTTCTAGACGTAAAGTTTTAAAAGTAGTTAAAGATGAAAAGGTAGCAAGAAAATTATTTGATGAAATTGCCCCTAGATTTACAGATAGACCCGGTGGTTATACTAGAATATATAAAATGTATCCCCGCCGCGGTGATGCAACCGAACTGGCAATAATAGAATTGGTTGAATAGGAGAAGATAAGAGGGTGTGTTATAGATGACCCTATTAATGGTTAAAGGGGTAGATTTTAGCTATGATGAACTAGAAAAACCAGCATTAAAAGATATTAACTTATCAGTTGAATCTGGTGAGTTTATAACTATAATCGGTGGTAATGGTTCTGGCAAATCTACCCTTGCAAAATTATTAAATGTACTATTATTACCGACATCTGGTGAAGTAATAATAGATGAGATGAATACTGCTGATGAGAAAAACAGACTTAAAATCAGGCAGAAAGTGGGGATGGTATTTCAAAACCCAGATAACCAACTAGTTGCTACTCGAGTAGAAGATGATGTTGCCTTTGGGCCAGAAAATTTGGGTATACCAAGTTTAGATATTAGAAGACGTGTTGATCACTCTCTTGAATTAGTTGATATGGAGGAATATAAGAATCATCCACCACATAATCTTTCCGGTGGTCAGAAACAACGAGTTGCTATAGCAGGTATAATCGCTATGGAACCTGACTGTATAGTTCTTGATGAACCTACAGCAATGCTTGACCCACAGGGAAGAAAAGAGGTAATGGATACAATCCATTACCTGAACAAGGAAAAAGGTATTACAATAGTTCATATTACACATTTTATGGAAGAGACTATACAAGCTGATAGAGTTATAGTTATGTATCAGGGGTCTATTATAAAAGAAGGTACTCCTGCTGAAATATTTAGCAATATTAGAGAATTAAAAAATGTTGAACTAGATGTTCCGGTAGTTGTTGAATTAGCAAATGAACTTAGGAAATTAGGAATTGACTTACCAGAAGTCCTGTCCATTGATGAGTTGGTGAATAACTTATGCTAATCGAAGTAAAAAACGTTACTCATATATATAAGCAAGATCAAGCTATTAAAGCCCTGGATAGTATAAATCTCCATATAAAAGATAATGAGTTTATAGGTCTTGTTGGGCATACGGGGTCAGGTAAATCTACTCTTGTCCAACTATTTAATGGATTAATATCACCAACACAGGGAAACATAATTATTGATGGTATTAACATTACAAGTAAAAAGGGAAATTTGAAGCAGATCAGACAAAAAATAGGTCTGGTCTTTCAATATCCTGAACATCAACTTTTTGAAGAAACAGTCTATAATGATGTTGCTTTTGGTCCGAGGAATCTTGATTTACCTGAAGAAGAAGTGGCTAAACGAGTAAAGGATGCCTTGAAACTGGTTGGCCTTAAATTTGAACTATTTAAGGATCGCTCACCATTCAATCTTAGTGGGGGACAACAACGTAAGGTTGCCATTGCTGGAGTTCTTGCTATGAAGCCTCAAGTATTAATATTAGATGAACCTTCTGCAGGCTTAGACCCACAGGGTCGTTTGCAATTGGTTAAATTACTGGAATTTCTCCATCATGATGCTGGTATGACTATAATTTTAATATCTCATAGAATGGAAGAAATAGCTCGCCTTTCAAGTCGAGTTATTGTTATGAGTAAGGGTAAAATTAAATTTGATAATACCCCTGAAAGTGTTTTTAGTAATGTTGAAGAAATTAGGGGATTAGGTCTTGATTTACCTGAGATTACTGAAATATTATGGCGGATAAAGAATAAAGGTTTTAATGTTAAGACTAATTTGTTTACTCTTGATCAGGCTATTAAAGAAATAGCAGGAGAATTGAGGGGATTTGAAAAATGTTAAAGGATATTACTATAGGGCAATATATTGCTGGAAATTCCATTGTTCACAGCCTCGATTCACGTATTAAGATTTTAATTACTATCTTAATGATAACTGCACTTTTTTTTATAAGTAGTTTTATAGGTTTTGCTGTATTTTTTTTATTTGTTTTATTAGTTGTTCTTTTATCACAAATATCAGTTTTACGGATATTGAAAGGACTTAAACCAATATTCTTTTTGGTTACTTTAACATTATTGCTTCATATCTTTTTAACTAAAGGTGGAGATGTTGTCTGGCAGTGGAGGTTTATTAGTATAGAGGAAGAGGGACTTTTTACTGGCTTATTTATGGTTACTAGAATATTATTATTAATCATGTTTACATCCTTATTAACACTAACGACTTCCCCTTTGCAATTAACAGATGGTATTGAGTATATACTTAGTCCTCTAAAGAGGTTTGGGGTTCCTGCTAGTGAATTAGCTATGATGATGACTATAGCTTTACGTTTTATACCAACTTTAATGGAAGAAGCCGAAAAAATAATGAAAGCACAGATGGCTCGTGGAGCTGATTTTGAAAGTGGGAATATAATTAAGAGGGCTAAGAATTTAATTCCTTTATTGGTACCCTTATTTATAAGTGCTTTTAGAAGGGCAGATGACCTAGCACTAGCTATGGAATCAAGGTGTTATCATGGTGGTGAAGGACGTACTCGCCTTCACGAATTAAAAGTAGAAGGTCGAGATTATATCGCTATTTCTTTTTCTCTAACATTTGCTGTTTTCGTATCTTTCCTGTAGTCTATCGGAGGTTTGTATGCAAAATATAAAATTAATCATTGAATATGATGGTACTAATTATAGCGGTTGGCAGATACAGAATAATACAGAATACACAGTTCAAGAAAAACTACAGAAGGCCTTTACAAAGATAAACAAAAAGCCAGTTAAAGTGCAGGGTGCCAGTAGGACTGATGCTGGCGTTCACGCAATGGGGCAGGTTGCAAATTGTATTTTAGATGTAGTTATACCTATTGAAAGAGTACCTGCAGCAGTAAATAGGTTATTACCAAATGATATAATTTGTAAAAAGGCAGAAAGGGTAAAACTGGATTTTCATGCTAGATATGATTCGGTAGGTAAGAAGTATAGATATAGGATATACAATCAAAAATTACCTTCAGTATTTGTACGCAATTATTCTTATTATTATAGGCA
>JADQBV010000107.1 GCA_016278415.1 Halanaerobiales bacterium | reverse complement strand
ACAATCTCAAGCGACTCTTCTCACCACCACTAAGTGTTCTTACAGTCTTAAATACTTCATCTTCGGTAAAAAGGAATGCCGCTAGTGCATTTCTAGCTTCAGCAGTGCTCATATAACACTCACGTCTTAAAGCTGTTACTAAATCATCATCAGGTTTAAAGCCCTCAAATTCCTGACTATAGTAACCCACTTTCACATTTGCTCCCACCTTTGACATCCCACTATCTGCCTGAAGGTCTTCTAGAATAATTTTAATTAATGTAGTCTTACCTGTACCATTACGACCTATCAATCCCACCTTATCTTGCCAGTAAATATTCATATCAAGATCTTTCAATACCCGCTGCTGATCAAATGATTTATATAGGCTTTCTACATGAAGAACCTCATTTCCACTACGATCATTAATAGTCAAATCAAGCTTCATTTGTTTTCCATCCAATAACGGCTTATCAAGACGATCAATTTTATCAAGGGACTTTTGCATACTTTTAGCACGTTTAAAAAACTTCTCGTTGTCTCCCTGGTTACCCCATTGATGAAGTCGTTTAATGGCCTCTTCCATCTGTTCAATCTTCTTCTGCTGATTTTCATAAGCCTGTTTCAATTGCTGATAGCGCTTTTTTCTTTCTTCCAGATAATAAGAATAATTTCCGTGATAGACTTCTTCATTTCCATTCTTAATTTCAACTATTCTATCTATAACCTGGTCTAAAAAATATCGGTCATGAGATATTATAATAACTGTTCCCTGATAATCCCGCAAGTATTCTTCTAACCATTGTATTGAAGACAAATCCAGGTGATTAGTTGGTTCATCTAACAAGAGAAGGTCTGGCTCAAAAAGTAATAATTTAACTAATCCCAATCGGGTCTTTTCACCACCACTAAGATTTTTCACCTCTTTATTCATTAACTCATTTTCACTAAAACCCATACCATAGGCTATCTGCCTAATTTTACTTTCATATTGATAGCCACCTTCACGCTCAAATTTATGTTGCAAATCACTATATTCTTCCATCAAATTTTCAAGTTTATTACTGGAATCATTCTGTCTTCCTTGCTCAGTAATTTTTTCTTCTAATTCGCGAAGACGGGTTTCAGTTTTTATAAGTTCAATATATATAGTTTTTAATTCCTCAAAAATAGAAATTCCCTGAGTAAAATCCGGCATTTGACTCAAATAGCCAACTTCCGCACCCCTTTTAATCGATAAAGACCCCTCAATAAAAGGTTCTATCCCTGCGATAATTTTGAAGACAGTTGTTTTACCACAGCCATTTGGACCTATTAAGCCCACTCTTTCTCCTTCATTAATAAAAAGGGAAAAATTCTTTAACACTTCATCAATTCCATAATATTTTGTAATTTTATTAAGATTAACAACCGACATCTCAAAACATCCCCTATATGAATTCCATAAATTTTATCTCAAAAATATTATACCAAAAATATTATCAAATTTTTATTACTAAATGCATAAGTGTTCTATAGTTTAGATATTAAAATTAAGATATATTTATTAAACACTAATATTTATTGTATCACAAAATAAACGATTATTGAACCTCTCCTCCATATCTTAATATGTAGATTTTTTATTTTCCTTCAAATAAAGGAGTTAGGGGTTAATTCTAGAATAAAAATATAGTCACATTCCAAAAAATATAGTAGTTACAGTACCTATAGTTTTGTTAAATTTGAATTATTAAAAAGCTAACGATATCAATAATCTTTAACATAGAATCTAGCATAAACCACTCGCCATAGTATAATCTAAATACATTTTGAAATATTAATTGGAGGAATTATTTAATGAATAAATATAGCGAAAAACAAGATTTGATTTTACACGGTAATATGGCCAAAGCCTTATTACTGTTAGCCGGTCCCATTATGATAAACAATTTGATTCAGACCATATATAATCTTACAGATACATTCTGGGTAAGTAAACTGGGCGGGACTGAATTAGCCGCTATTACACTAGTTTGGCCTGTGGTATTCCTGGTAATTTCTATCGGTATGGGGATTAATATTGCTGGTACTTCCCTAATTTCACAGTATATTGGTGCAAATGATCATGATACTGCTACCAAGGTTGCCGGTCAATTAATTTCTTTTTCCATAGTATTTTCAATTATTTTAGCAATCGCCGGATTCTTTTCAGCAAGACCGATTACCATGTTAATGGGTGGTGAGGGTGAATTACTTGAACAAGCTAGTCATTATCTACAGATAATATTTATTGGTCTACCGGTAATGTATTTATTCTTAGTCTTTACTTCTGTAAAACAAGGGCAAGGAGATACAGTCAGCCCTATGAAATATAGTGCTATCTCAGTTTTTTTAAATATTATTCTAGATCCTATATTCATATTTACATTTGGTATGGGGGTAAGAGGTGCTGCCATAGCCACAGTCCTATCACGAGCCGCATTTGCAATATATGCAATCTATACCCTTTTCTATAAAGAAAGAGGAATTAGAGTTAAATTTTCTGATTTAAGAATAAATACAAATTTACTAAAAAAAATCATAAAGATTGGCTTACCATCATCTATAGGGCAGTCTACAGCCGCACTAGGATTTATGGTTTTAAATATGTTCATTATATCTTTTGGTCAATCAACCTTAGCTGCTTTTGGTATTGGCAATAGGATAAATTCATTGGTTTTAATGCCAGCAATGGGCATTGGAAATGCCCTGGCTACTGTAGTTGGCCAAAATCTTGGAGCAGATAAAAAAACACGAGCACGAAATGCAGTAAAGACCAGCGCTTTAATCACCACCTCTTTTATGATTATAGGAGGACTTATTGTCTATCCTTTAATACCTTATATTATCCGTGCATTTACTGAAATCCCTGATATCTCTAACCAAGGTATAGTCTATTTACGATTAGTTACACTTTCATTACCTTTAATGGGCTTTTTCTCGATATTCGTTGGAACCTTTCAGGGATCAGGTCATACAATATTGGCAATGATTATCATGATGGGACGTCTTTGGCTTTTAAGAATTCCAATGATAATTTTATTTAAAAATTATACATCATGGGGCTCAAAATCAGTATGGTATGCTATGGTATTAAGCAATTTCTTTATATCTATAATCGGACTTATTATTTACCTTAGCGGAAAATGGGAAAAGAAAGTTATTAAGAATGAAAAAGAAATTATAGAAGGCTAAAAGATGACATAAAGGTCAGACCCTGAGGGGCCTTAGCAACAGATTGCTATCGGGTAAATTAGTATAACCCCACTGACTTAAATGGGGTTATTAATTCTATATTCTATATATTTTTGTAGATCTTCTCCATAAACGTTGGTAATATACCTAGACATTTTGAGGCCTAATCGAATATGGTTATACAGACACTTAATTATGGTAAAATATAGATTGGCTCTTCTTCATTTCTTCTAAATAAAACAAAGACATTTCCAATAACCTGAACAATTTCAGCTCCACTACTTTCTGCCAGTTCCCGAGCAGCATCTTTAGTCTCTTCCAGGGAATTATTTAAAACTCTTCCCTTTATTAATTCATGATTTTCCAATGCTTCATCAAGTTGATCAATAACCCCCTGATTTATACCATCTTTACCTATATGAACTATAGGGTCTAGCCTGTTTGCTTTCCCTCTTAAATAACTTCTCCGTTTTCCATTTAACATAATATCACTCCCATCTAATCCTATAGCAGTATTCGAAATCCTATAACTCTACTCTAAATATTCAAAGGCCATCGGACCTATTTGAACACTGTCACCTTGTTTAATTCCTCTTTCTTTCATCTTTTCATTTAATCCATGATGCTGTAATACTCGAAGCATTCTTTTTACAGCTGCATCATTATTAAAATCAGTTTTTTGAATGTTTTTTTCAACAAGAGTTCCTTCTATTTCGTAAAGATCTCCATCAAGACGTTTAATCACAATTTCCTCTTCTTCAGTAAAATCAGGTCGTATAATAACTTCCTCTTCTTCAATAGGAGGCAACTCGTCTGGCAGAGTATCTAATAACTCACCAACCCTATATATTAACTCTTTTACACCTTTTTTTGTAACAGCAGAGATGGGAAAGACTTCATAATCTTTAGCCTCTAATTCATTTATAACTTTTGATAGATTTTCCTCTGCCTGAGGAATATCTATTTTATTTAATGCAATAATTTGTGGTCTTTTTGCTAATCTTTCATTATAATTTTCTAATTCTTCATTTATTATTTTAAAATCTTCCAACGGCTCACGGCCTTCAATTCCAGAAATATCAAGGACATGTATAAGTAAACGGGTCCTTTCCACGTGACGTAGAAACTCATCACCAAGGCCTACCCCTTTATGAGCGCCTTCAATCAGCCCAGGGATATCAGCCATTACGAATGACTTATAATCACCTGCTGATACAACACCTAAATTTGGTGTTATTGTAGTAAAATGATATGAGGCTATTTTCGGCTTGGCTTCTGACACAGTAGATATTAAGGTAGATTTGCCAACATTTGGAAAGCCTATTAGTCCAACATCAGCAAGTAATTTTAATTCCAATCTAAGATTTCTGATTTGACCAGGTTCACCTTGCTCAGCAAAACGTGGTGCTTTTCTAGTAGGTTTTTTAAAACGTGCATTCCCTTTACCACCTTTTCCACCCCTGGCAACAACAAATTCCTGACCTTCCTCAGTTAAATCTGCTAGAACTTGATCATTATCCGCGTCATATACCATAGTTCCAGCTGGTACCATCAATCTTAAATCTTTACCATTACGACCATGACTGTTCGTTCCAGAACCATGTGTTCCACGTCCAGCTTCATGATACTTTTGATAGCGAAAATCTGTTAAAGTATGTAAACCCTCATCTACTTTAAGTATAACACTACCACCATCACCACCGTCGCCACCATCAGGACCACCCATATCAACATATTTTTCGCGACGGAAACTAACTACACCATTCCCACCATCTCCACCTTTTACTTTAAATTCTACTTCATCTAAAAACATACTATCACCTTCTTTCTACACTGCTATAGACTTCCCAACTTTATATGAATTCATAAGCCTATATTAACAGTAAATTATAATCTAAATTACATATTTTTATTTCATCTTATCATGATAAGATATCGGTAACTAAACATTACACATTACATTACATTACATTATATCTATATATAAAAAACCCCCAGTAGTTTTACTGAGGGTAGAAGTTACATATATATATAACATCTTTCTTTAATTAGCTATAGTTTCATACTGATCTTCAGTATAAACGCTAATTTGGCGG
>JADQBV010000052.1 GCA_016278415.1 Halanaerobiales bacterium | reverse complement strand
CTAACACCTAATAAATTACCACCAAAAAAATCCCATCTAATAACATGACCCTCTTCATTTTTTATATACAAGGGGTCATTATTCCAATGAGAATGCAATAAGCTGTTCTTTTTAGGATTTAAGATCTCTTGATCTGGATTACCATTATAAAAACGATCAACAAATATCTGATAGACAATAGACTCAGAAAACCAGGTAGGTAGATTTGCTTTATCCCTATATACAGTGATCTGATATTTATTATTTGGCTCTCGGGTAAGTCTGCCTTCCCCTCCATGTCCTTCATGTTTCTTACCATAATAATAAACTTCTCCATCTACTTTTATTTGAAAGCAATAGAATAACAATCTTGGCCTTTTCCCCGTATTTATTTCCAATTGATAAATATGGTCGTTCACTCCAATATTATTACTAGTATTTTTCTTACTTGTATTTTTCTTTCTTATATCTATTTCAGAGAACTTTGTATCAGTATTAAATTCACTTGATGCCTTTTCATCTGACCTCAATTCCCGCATACTCAGTTCATTTACCTGTGAAGTATAATCATCTTCCACAAATAAGACTACCTGTTCTGGGGTACTAGATGAGCTAATTTTAATCCTTATTATAATACTCTTTTCAACCGCCACTGCACCAAAGGGCTGACGATAAAATTTGTCAAAAGAATTATGAAATACCTCAAACTTGTCCATATCGATTCTCCTTAATTTTAAATGCAAATTCTTAGTTTTTAATTAATGATTCGCAACTTATATTATGCTAGCATTTACAGATATTAATCGAAGGAACATTAAAAGTGTTCCAGTTTCGACTGAAAGAAAGAAGTTGGTAAACAAATCTTGTTTGAGCGGAATGTAATGAAGTGAGTTTGATTTGTTACACCACAGGCACCATGATTCTATTAAAACCTTTACATTAATGACGCTTCTTAATTGAAAGAGAAACTGGGGAATTAACACTTTTCTGTGAACAAGGTAATATCTGAAAATGCGGTCGCATATAACTTATATATCATTATAACAGAAAAAGGCTATAGCACCTTTCAGTGAAATATAACCTTTCTGTTTAAAAGTAACTTACACAAATACAGGGTTTATTTTCCAGATATCTGCTGCATATTCAGCAATAGTTCTATCTGTGGTAAACTGCCCTGAATTAGCAATATTAATAATCGATTTAGTTAGCCATTCCTGCTGATCTTGATAATCCAGACCTATTCTTTCCTGTGTTTTTACGTAATCGTCAAAGTCTTTTAGAATGAAGAAATAGTCATTACTATTTAAAATAGAATAGTAAATATCATCAAATTTATCTCTTCCAAATAATAGGTTTGAATTAAATAGTTGATTCATTATTAACTTAACTCGTTCATCTTCTTCTGCAATTTGATGTGCAGAATAACCACCTTCACGGTAGTAATCTAAAACCTGATCTGCAGTTAAGCCAAAGATATACATATTCTCTTCACCAACTAAATCAAGCATTTCTATATTAGCACCATCAAGGGTCCCTATTGTAAGTGCACCATTCATCATAAACTTCATATTACCTGTACCAGAAGCCTCTTTACTTGCTGTTGAAATCTGTTCACTTACGTCTGCGGCAGGAATTATTCTTTGTGCCAGTGATACAGAATAATTCGGAATAAATACTACTTTAAGATATTTATTTACCTCTGGGTCATTATTAATTATCCGTGCTAATGAATTAATAAGTTTAATTATTTTTTTCGCATGATAATAACTTGCTGCCGCCCTACCACCAAATATAAATGTCCTGGGGGTCATCTTGAAATCAGGGTTTCTTTTTAGGTTATTATAAAGATACATAATATGAAAGGCATTTAATAGTTGTCTTTTATATCCGTGTATTCTTTTAACATGTATATCAAATATTGTATTTACATCAACTGTAACATCTGTTAGTTCCTTAATGATTACTGCTAATTTTTTCTTATTCTGCTGTTTTATATTATGAACAGTTTCTCTAAATTCTGGATCATCTTTATATTTTACTAAATCATTTAATTTATTTGGGTGATAGACCCAACCATATCCAATAGTCTCAGTAATTAAATTGGCTAACTCTGGATTTGACTGGATTAGCCAACGACGATGTGTTATACCATTGGTCTTATTATTGAATTTCTCAGGATTTAATTTATAAAAATTGTTCATCTCTCTCTCTTTTAATATTTTAGTATGAAGTGCAGCCACACCATTAACACTATGACTGCCCACAACAGCTAAATGCGCCATCTTCACCTGCCCCTCTGCAATTATTGCCATATCAGCTATTTTATTAAACTGACCTGGATATTTATCCCAGAGCTTTCTACAAAATCGCTCGTTTATCTCATCAATAATCATATATATTCTCGGCAATAATGTCTTCATCATATCAATCGGCCATTTCTCCAGGGCCTCTACCATTAGAGTGTGATTAGTAAAAGAGATAGTATTAGTCGTAATATCCCAAGCCTCATCCCAGCCTAAACCCTTCTCATCCATTAGAATACGCATTAGTTCTGGAACTAATATTGATGGATGTGTGTCATTTATATGCAAGGCTATCTTTTCCGGCAACTTACTATATGGCAATTTAGACTGCTCAAAGGTCCTGATTATGCTTTGAAGACCAGCTGAACATAAGAAGTATTGTTGTTTCAGTCTCAACAGACGGCCTTCGTAATTTGAGTCATCTGGATATAAAAACTCTGTAATAGACTCTACTCTTCTTTTATAGTCTAATAAAGCCTTTCTATCATCTGTTCCAACATTAAAATCACTTATTATTCTCTCTGAAACCTCTGCACTCCAAAGACGGAGTGTATTGACAATATTATTGTGAAATCCTACTATAGGTATATCATATGGAACAGCCTTTACTATCTCATAATTAACATGCTCAAAAGACATACCATCTTCATCTTCATGATAATCTACCTGGCCTCCAAATTTAACATCAAAAGATATATCACGGCGGATTTCCCAGGCATAGCCATCCCTTAACCAATAATCAGGCATCTCAACTTGATGACCATCAACAATTTTTTGCTTAAATAAACCATATTTATAGCGGATTCCACAACCGTGACCAGGCAGCTGCAATGATGCCATAGAGTCTAAAAATCCAGCTGCAAGCCTGCCCAATCCACCATTGCCAAGACCTGCTTCTACTTCAACCTCACATAGATCGTCAAGGTCAAAACCTAATTCGTCCAAGCTTTCACGGGTTTTTTCCATAACTCCGAGACTTAATAAATTACTACAGAGTAACTTTCCAATCAAAAACTCTATAGAAAAGTAATATGTTTGTTTTACTCTATCTTTATGATACTTTCTATTTGTCTTAATCCAAGAATCACTTAAAGATTCTTTAATCATAGAACTTAGCACAATAAAGGCATCTTTGTTACTCGCTTCTTCAAGTTCTTTACCTATTGTATTCCTCATCTTAAGCTTGAATATTTCCTGTATTTCTTTTTTATTAGAAAACAAAGTACTCGCCTCCATTTCAATAGCAGAATTGTAGTAAAATCCCAAGTGATAAAATAAAAAATTTACACTAGTTTTTTATATAAATCTAAATACTCTTCTGCTGAATTAGTCCAGCTGTAGTCTAAACCCTTAATATTGTCTCTAATTTTATTCCATACATCCTTATTATAATAGTATGAAAGCGCCCTTTTAATAGTGAATAACATGTCATGGGCATTATAATTAGAAAAACTGAACCCATTACCTTCTCCTGTCACCTCGTTATATGATTTGACTGTATCTGCTAAGCCGCCTGTTTCCCTCACAATTGGAACTGTAAAATACCTAAGTGATAGCAATTGTCCTATTCCACAGGGTTCAAACCTTGACGGCATTAAGTATAAATCTGAAGCAGCATACATTCTTCTAGCTAGTGTATCATCAAAGGTTATTTGTGCCGATACTTTATCTGGATAATGCCAGGCCAACTCTTTAAAGGTCTGTTCATAATCAGTATTACCGGTTCCTAAAATAACAAATTGAATATCTAAATCAGCCAGTTGATCAAGAACATCGATCACTAAATCAATGCCTTTCTGCTCTACAAGTCTTGAAATCAACAACAACATAGCCTTATCTTTATCTTCGGGGAGACCAAGCATCTTCTGTAATTTTACTTTGTTTTCCTTCTTTTTTTCATATGATGATTTATAATTAACGAAGATAGAAGGGTCTGTTAATGGATTATATTCCTTATAGTCTATTCCATTAACTATACCATAAAAATCCTCTGATCTCTTTCTTAACAAACCATCCATACCTTCACCATAATAAGGTGTCTGTATCTCTCTAGCATATGTTTCACTTACAGTTGTTATGATGTCCGAATAGTTCAAGGCAGCTTTCATATAATTAACCATTCCGTTTGACTCAAGGCCATCAGGAGTGAAATATTTCCAATCTACTCCAAGAATATCATCTATTATTGAAGGTGGGAAAATTCCTTGATATTTTAGATTGTGAATAGTAAAGATTGTCTTAATATCCTGATAAAACTCTACATCCTTATACTGAGTTTTTAGAAGGAACGGTACTAAACCAGACTGCCAATCATGGCAATGAATTATATCTGGCTTAAAATCTATATATGGAAGCATCTCCAAGGCTGCCTTGTTAAAGAATGCAAACCGTTCTGCCTCATCATGATGACCATAAAGAAAAGGTCTTTTAAAATAGTACTCATTATCCATAAAATAAAATGTTACACCATTCCTCTTGATCTTCTCAATACCACAATACTGCTCTCGCCAGGATAAATCAACATTGAAGTAACGTACATCTTCCATTTTTTCTTTATAATGAAAAGGAATATCAAGATATTTTGGTATAATAACCCTAACATCAAGCTCATCATCTTTCAATACGGTAGGGAGAGAACCAACTACGTCAGCCAATCCACCCGTCTTTATAAAGGGATTTGCTTCTGAAGCAACAAATAAAACTTTCATTATTGTTTACCTCCTCATTTTCTTTTAAACCTTTAAATTTTTAGCAATTACATAGGGGTTTTCTTCAGAACCGATTAGGGTAGATCCATCAGATACTTCAACCTGTTTATCTAGAATAACATTCTTCAATATTACATTTTTTCCAATATGAGTATTCTGCATAATAATGGAATTTTCGACAGTTGAGTTATCATCTATTTCTATTCCCCTAAATAATATACTATTTTTTACCTTCCCTTTAATTCTACAACCATTTGCAACAATACAATTATTTACAGATGCACTTTCATAATATTTACTAGGGGCTTCATCTT
>JADQBV010000243.1 GCA_016278415.1 Halanaerobiales bacterium | reverse complement strand
GTAATACTGGTTTCATAAGTACTGGCATTTTCATGGTTACTCATTACCTTAAACTGGGGTTTTTTCTCTTCTTTACCTTTATACACTTGCATATCAGGTGATACTTCTGATGATATATCATATAACACTTTTATTGGCCACATATTAAGACCCCCCTGAATTAAATTTTACTTCTTCTCCGTGGAAACCATCTATTTTCCACCAACTATGCCCATCTTCTTCTAGCAATCTCTCAGAAGCCTCAGGTCCCTGTGTTCCTGCAGAATAATTTGGAAATGGGGCTTCTTCTTTCGACCATTGTTTCGCTATCTGGTCTATAAACCTCCAGGAATATTCTACTTCATCCCAACGAGTAAATAATGTTGAATCTCCCCTCATTATATCATACAATAACCTTTCATATGCCTCTGGGGAATTATTCCCTAGTTGGCAGTTCTGACAATAATCCATCTGCACTGGAACAATATTATGTTCTGTTCCAGGTCTCTTGGCATTAAATTGAAAAAATATACCTTCAAGTGGCTGAATTCTAATTACTAATAGGTTAGGTAAAAGACCAGCAAATTCCTCTTTATAGGCCGGATGAGCCTCTGATTTAAATTCTACGATAATCTCTGTTGATTTATGTGTCAACCTCTTACCTGTCTTAATATAGAATGGTACACCATTCCAGCGTAGGTTATTTATGAAAATCTTTAGGGCAACAAAGGTCTCTGTGTTTGAATTATCATCAGTTCGTTCTTCCCCTCTATAAGCTGGCACACTATCACCATCGATTTCCCCTGCACTATATTGGCCACGAACAACATGCTTATCCAGGTTTTCATAATTCATTTGCAGGGCTTTTAATACCTTTACTTTTTCATTTCTAATGGACTCTGTATCCATATCAACTGGTGGTTCCATAGCTGTTAATGAAAGTAATTGCATCATGTGATTTTGAACCATATCCTTTAAGGCACCAGACTGATCATAATATCCCCCTCTATCACCAACACCAGAATCCTCACTTGATATAATTTGAATATTATCAATGTACTTATTATTCCATAGTGGTTCAAACAGACTATTAGCAAATCTGATCACCATAATATTCTGCAACATTTCTTTTCCTAAGTAATGATCAATCCGAAAAATATCCTTTTCTGGAAAAACTCTATTTATTTTAGTATTTAATTTACAGGCAGTCTCTAAATTACGACCAAAGGGTTTTTCAATAACTAATCTGGTATCAAATTCTTCAGTATGAGCCAAGTTATTTTCCTCAAGCTTATCTACTATTAAACCAAAGTAATCCGGTGAAACTGCCAGATAATATATACGCTGTGAATCTTCTTTGAGTTGTTTCTGTAATTTTGCATAACCTTGATCTTCTCGAAAATCAAAGCGAAGATATTTAATTTTTTCAGCAAAATTATTCCAAGTGTCATCATCCAGTTTGAAACGCGAATGCTCATCTACTGCATCATAAGCCTCTTTTCGATATATTTCACTATTTTTATCTCTTCTTCCTATTGCTAATATAGATAGGTTTTTAGGAAGTTGATCTTGCTGATACAAATTATAAAATGCAGGTATTAATTTCCGGTGAGTCAAATCACCAGTAGCTCCAAATATAATAATTTGAAAAGAATTATCATTAATAGCTTTATCCATAAACAAATCACCCCTTTTATACATTATAACCGATTTATGAAAAAATAAATGTAATATAAACTATATAATTTACTTTACATATCCACTTTTTAATTTTCCTCCATAGATATTCATCTTATATATTTACTTTAGTAATTATTTATTTAACCAACCAGTGTATACCTCCTAAAAACTGTTATATTCTAACTTTATCAAAGTTTATAAAAACTGTCAAAACAAAAGTATATGTTATGTTTATGTAAGCTTTATATAACTTTTACTTGACAACATAACATATACTTGTTATAATTTACGTATAAATTACAAATACCTAACATCACAGAGGGGGTTTTATTAATGAGTAGTAGAGTAGTGACTTATGTTTTATTGTTCTTATTGTTATTTAGTCTTAATGTAATGGCAGCACCGAGTGCAGAAAGTAATGCTGTGGCGATTAATACAATCTGGGTTTTATTGGCAGCATTTTTGGTGTTTTTTATGCAGGCCGGTTTCGCACTGGTAGAAGCAGGATTTACTAGGGCCAAAAACACAGGTAACATTATTATGAAAAACTTAATGGATTTTTCAACTGGTTCTTTAATTTATTGGGCAATAGGTTTCGCAATTATGTTTGGTGCAGGTAACGCATTTATGGGTACAAGTGGGGCATTTTTAAGTGGTTCATTTGAACACCTTGGTCTAGACATACCTTTAGCAGCTTTTTGGATTTTCCAGGCAGTATTTGCAGCTACAGCTGCAACAATCGTTTCTGGAGCTATGGCTGAAAGGACTAACTTTTCCGGCTATTTAATTTATAGTGTGGTAATTAGTGGATTTATCTATCCCATTGTAGGACACTGGATTTGGGGCGGGGGTTGGCTTTCTGGCATGGTCGATTTTGCTGGCTCTACAGTAGTACATTCAGTAGGTGGTTGGGCAGCTCTTGCAGGGGCAATAGTACTAGGGCCTAGAATTGGTAAATACAATTCTGATGGTTCCGCTAATGCACTACCAGGACATAATCTTTTAATGGCAGCATTAGGTGTATTTATTCTCTGGTTTGGATGGTTTGGTTTCAATCCTGGTAGTACTGTTGCAGGTACTGATCTCAGTATCGCTTCTATCGCTGTAACCACAAATTTAGCAGCTGCAGCAGGTGCAACTATGACAATGATAGTAAGTTGGTTAAAATACGGCAAGCCAGATGTAAGTATGACACTAAATGGAGTTCTAGCTGGATTGGTTGGTATTACAGCAGGCTGTGCTAGTGTATCAAACCTTGGCGCAATACTAATTGGTGGTCTTGCAGGTATTCTAGTATTATTTGCCGTTGAATTCTTTGACAAGGTTCATGTCGATGACCCTGTTGGAGCCGTGGCTGTACATGGTGTCTGTGGTGCTTTTGGAACACTAGCTGTTGGTCTATTTGCCCTAGATGGTGGATTATTCTATGGTGGAGGATTAAGCTTATTATTCACACAGTTAACTGGTGTTCTTGCAGTATTTGTATGGGCTTTCGGTTTAGCTTTCATACTCTTTAAAGCTATCGATAAAGTTATAGGTTTAAGGGTATCTGAAGAAGACGAGTTATCTGGATTAGATTCTTCAGAGCATGGTACTGTATCATACCCTGATTTCCAATTATCACGTACTAATAAGGGGGAATTCTAAATGAAAAGGATAGAAGCAATTATTCAACCTGCCAAGATTGATCTTATAATAGATAGGTTAGAAGATATAGGAATTACTGGTTTAAATATAACTGAAGTACAGGGTTATGGAGCGCAAAAAGGGCATGAGGAAATGTACCGAGGTGTTACTTATCGTATTAGACTACGAACTAAATTGAAAATTGAGGTTATTGTAGAAGACAGTATAGCAGAAAACGTAATTAAGACAATTATGGAAAATGCCCGTACTGGTAACGTTGGAGATGGCAAGATATTCATCAGCCCTGTTGATGATGTTTATAGAATAAGAACAGGGGAAAATGGCGAAGAAGCACTTTAAGAATGACTTCAGCTCCCTTAATAATATTAATGGAGGCAATAAAGTCTTAAACACTTACAGTTAGTCGAGAAAATCACCCCAACGATTTTCTTTTCTAAATATAATCCCAGATAAGCCAGGGTATTAATCCCTGGCTTTATCGTGTGAGAAAATTTGAATTTTAATTTTTCTATTTGCTATCATTCTACTTACTATTATTATTTATGTATATATTTAATTAAAGACCTTTCAACTTAGTAAAATTTATACAAAGTAGGTGAATGTTTTTAGTTAGGCACAGTAGGTAGTAATAATTCAAAAGAAGTGGTTTTTTTATCCCCATCAGTCTGAATATTTATCTCGCCTTGATATAGATCAGCCAGTTCTTTACATATTGCTAATCCTAGGCCGTGCCCATTCTCTTTTTTATTAGTGTACCCTTTCTGAAAAATCTGCTCTTTAACATGATCAGGTAATACAACACCATTTGTTATAACCACAAAGCTATTAGCTAACCCTCTACTATCAATCATTAAATCCACCGAGCCATCTTTACTCTCAATAGCCTCAATAGCATTTTCTAGCAAATTACCAACAATTCTATTCAGATCCCAATCCATTATATTCATTTCACCAAGGGTATTATTCACTATTACATTTACAGTTATACCATACTTTTTACCTAGAGCAATTTTACTCCTTATTAAAGCATTTAATGCATGGTTCCCTGTCTTAATTATAGCATCAACATTTTGTATCTCTCCAACCATGCCTTTCAAATAATCCTTAGCTCTATCAACTTTATTTACCTGTAATAACATATATAACATACTTAAATGATGGTTTCTATCATGCATCTGAGCCCTCTTCTCCCAGTCCAATCTCAGAATATTTTTTTCTTTAATCCTTTTTAAAACTTCATTTCTTTCTGTACGTATAACTATAACTAAATAACGTAATAATAATATCAAAATAATATTAAATGTAATAATAATAAAATTCACGAAATAAGCGGATGTAAAAAATGAGCTTATTTGATAGTGATTTGCTACTTTCTCACCCCAAATATAAACATTAATAAATAATCCCTGAAGTATTAAAAATAACAAGACTGTATAAAACGTATATGTAACTTTCCTCTCCCGTTTAATGTCCATATCATCAGCAGTTATTAATCCTAAGTCCTTCAATTTCACAATATCAAATAATTTTATTACACTAAATTCAAAATATTTAAAAAGAAAAATTATAATTATCATTAAAAATATTATTGGTAACATAAATAGCCCTCTTACCCAGACAGTAGATAATGCATACTGTGGATCTATATTAGTAACATTTAATAAAAATGAAATGACTATTCCCTCTATAGTAATATAGGTAAATATTGAAAATCCAACAGCTGCACTGCTAAGAAATATGGGTATTTTATAAAAAAACCTAAAATATAATATGTATAATGTAAATGATATAAAAATAATAATAAGAGAAGTAACAGGGAAACTACGGACTACGACTTGTATAAAAGTGATCATAAACAACAATACTAAGAATTTTTTATCCTTAATATCAAGGATAAGCAATGTATAAACCAAGGAAATTACCAATAAATTTTGTATTGTTCCGAAAGCAAAAACCAAAAGTGAAATATCTTCCATTAAAAACCCTCCATATAGTAACACACTTTTACTACTTTGTTTTTTACACTTATGTTAAAGCAATAAAAGTAATATTTATCCTAGCAATTATATAATTCTACATATTATTCACTAGCTTTGCATAAATAAACTTTCTAAAAGTCAAGCATAATATTCCACAAA
>JADQBV010000440.1 GCA_016278415.1 Halanaerobiales bacterium | reverse complement strand
AACCTGTATTTTAGTAAGTGAAAACAGTTTATTCATTTTCAGTCAACTCCATAAAGATATCTTCAAGACTACTATCTGTTTTACTTTTTATCTTCTCAAGTGTATCACAAGCTACTAGTTGTCCGTCTTTGATAATTCCCACTCTATCACAGATATTTTCTACAATTTCTAAAATATGAGATGAAAATAATATAGTTCCACCGTTATCACAGTGTTCTTTCATCATATCTTTAAGTATTCTTGCTGATCTTGGATCAAGACCCCCTAGGGGTTCATCAAGTATAAATATCTCAGGTTTTGGTAATAATGCACCAGAGATTAATAACTTCTGCTTCATACCATGGGAATAGGAATTTATCATTTTACCTAAATCATTATATATTTCAAATTGTTTAGTTAGTTTCTCAATCTGAATTTTCCTTTCCTTAACAGAGACATCATAGATATCAGCGATAAAATTTAGGTAATCAATACCTGTAATTGAGTTAAAAATATCTGGATGGTCTGGAACATATGTGAAACTCTTTTTTGCTTTTAAAGGTTGCTGACGAATATTAAACCCATTAACAATTATTTCCCCCTCTGTTGGGGCTAGAATACCTGTTATCATTCTCAATGTTGTAGTCTTACCAGCACCATTTGGCCCAAGAAAACCAAATATCTCTCCCTTTTTTATTTCCATACTTAGATTACTTACAGCCTTCTTTTGACCATCATAAACTTTACTTACTCCCCTTAATTCTATTACTTTAATCACACCCTTTAAATTATTTTTAATATATGCCACTAACGACAATATACTCGTAGTTCTCAGTCTTAGAATAACTGAATAAGGTCAGCCAAAAAAAATACAAAAATAGTAATTAGACATTTGCCTAATCGTTTAATAATAGTTTAATACTAAAGTAAAAAAAAGTCAAGTGTTTAATCTTTAGATCAAAATAAAAAATACCTCCAAGTAGATAGCCTATGAAAATTAATTAGACTGTCTACTTTGGAAGTATAATATCAATTCAAGGATAAGGATTTGCCTTTTATAAGTATTTGCATATTTTATATATCTTAGTTATAGAATTTATTGGTAAGCCAAATGGCTTGCCCCAAGTGTTTCGGACTAACAACAACCATCTGAGCTCGCCTCAGCACAACAATCAGCATCATTTTGTGACATCATCATACCCATCAGTTGCATCATATCTAATTCTTCTTTTTCTATCAATTCCTTAACAATAGGCATCATTTCCTGCATCATTTTCTGTGGATTCTTTTTGAACATTTGGCAAATCTCTGGCATGATTTCTTGACAAAATGCAAGTTTATCCTCTTCGCTCAAATTTGAAAAATTTTCTTTTAGTTCTTCCATAATTATATTCTCCTTTTCATTTTACTAATTTATGTTTGAATGTTATCTTAATAACTTATGTTTTTAAAATATCTTACACTATCATTTGAGTAACTATTATAACATAATAATCTCTAAACTTCTTAACTAAATCTCATTATTTCTGGCCTTTTCTATTAGTTCCTTAACCTTACCTTCAATAACTTTTCGAGTCTCTCTAAAAACCTCCATAGGCTTTCCTACTGGATCATCAAGTCCCCAATCTTCCCTCATTTTACAAGGTACATATGGACATTCTACTCCACAACCCATTGTTATCAAGACATCCAATTCAGCAGGTATATCTTCCAATAGCTTTGGATATTGATCACTTATGTCGATTCCTAGCTCTTTCATTGCCTCTACAGCATTTGGTTTTACCTGATCTGCAGGATCAGTTCCTGCACTATATACTTCCAGGACATCATTACCATATTTTTTAGCAAATCCTTCGGCTATCTGACTACGACAGGAATTACCAATACAAACAAATGCAACTTTATATTTCATTTCTAAATCTCTCCTCATTTTTTATTTTATATTAGATTATTTTATATTACCTCAAAATCTACATGTATTCCCTAATCTACTAATTGCTTTTACTTTTAGCGGGAAACCAATGCCTAGTACGATTTGCTATGGCAACTAAGCCCAGCATTATAGGGACCTCAACTAATACTCCAACTACTGTTGCCAGTGCAGCACCGGAACTTAGACCAAAGATAGAGATAGCAGTAGCAACTGCTAGTTCAAAAAAGTTACTGGCACCAATCATAGCTGCTGGTGCAGCCACTGAATGTTCTATCTTCCAGGCCTTAGACCAACCATAGGCTATAGCAAATATAAAGATAGTTTGAATAGTTAAGGGAATAGCAATCAATAATATATGAAATGGATTATTAATTATTACATCACCCTGAAATGAAAATAAAATTACTAATGTCAATAATAATCCTATTATAGTAAAATTACTTAATTTTTGCAGGAATACATTCTCAAACCAGGTTATTCCTTTGTTCTTTATTAAATATCTTCGGGAAAGGTATCCAGCTATTAATGGTATTACAATATATAGAAATACTGAAAGTAAGATAGTATCCCAGGGAACTATTAATTCACTTAGTCCCAATAAAAACATAACAATTGGTGCATAAGCAAAAATTAACACAAGATCATTTACAGCAACCTGAACCAGGGTATATCCTGGATCTCCTTTGGTTAGATAACTCCAGACAAAGACCATAGCTGTACAGGGTGCAGCGCCCAGTAAGATAGCACCTGCTAAATATTGTTGCCCAAGGACATCTGGTATAAAGTTACTGAAGATGACCCTTATAAACAGCCAGGCGAAAAAATACATGGTGAATGGTTTGATCAACCAGTTAGTAACAAGGGTTACAGTTAAGCCTTTCGGCCTTTTCCCTGCATTCAAAATACTTCCAAAATCAATTTGAACCATCATTGGGTAGATCATAAACCAGATCAAAATAGCAACAGGTATCGATACCTGTGCATATTCCCACTGACTTAAAGTATTGGGAAAAGCTGGCCAAAGCCTACCAATTAAAACACCTACTACAATACAAATTCCAACCCATAATGTTAGATATCTTTCAAAAAATCCTAAATCATTTGATTTTACTTCCTCTGTCATAATTAATCCCTCTTTTCATTATTTAAGTAAGAATAAAATAAGTTAATCTATAGACGTTCTTTTACATATTAAATATATCCATACGGAGATTTACTGCCTGCTAGCTTCCATTATTTAATATAAACTATTCTATGCTAATGAAAGTAATTAATAATATTAGTATTATTTAGTCGATACTGCTTGTATTATATATTTTATTATATTATACATTAAAAAAGATTGCTTTCAGCCAACTCTTCACAAGTGATTTCACTAGATTGATATTCTTTGAGTCTTTGGTTATCTTTACGGCAGATAGCTAGAGAATCAAGTTCCTTATCTAAAATATTTTGCAAAAAGCTATGTTCAGAAAATAAATCTTCATTGATACTATAATAAACCCATTGAGCCTTTTGTTCAGCTTTAATAAGATTCTCTTGTTTTAGTTTACTTAAATGCCTTGAGGCGTTTGATTGATTAACTCCCATTATATTTTCTAATTCACAGACACATAACTCCTGCTGTCTTAATAAGTTAATTATCCTAATTCGATTTTCATGGGAGAGGGCTTTTAATACTTCTACCAAATCCATTATAAAAATACCCCACTTTCATATTTATATATTCGATTTTACTCATATGTATTATATTTTATTATTCTATTTATGTCAAGTACTATTACTTTTTATTCAATCTTTTTCTGAAAATTTCCCTTAAAAAGATATAAGGATAGATTTATTGGCTTTTAATAGAAATAACCCTCCCAATGACTTAAGGAGGGCAATTATATTTTCTATACTAATGATGTAAAATCTACATCATGCCTCGGTTATACTTTTATCTTAATGCTTTTATCTTAATTGTTTTAGTTAAAACTTTTATCTCTAGATACTAGAAAGAATATCTGCTGATATCCTTCTTTTTATATCATTAGATACCTAGAATATCTAATATTTCTTTTCTAATAGAATCACTAGAACACTTTCTCTTATGTCTTATTTCTTTATCATCTAAATTTTGTAAAGCACGGTGTATCTTCATACCAGTGATTTCTTGTAAAATATTAAGGTTTTCATATTGATTGTTATCATCATCAGTATGACTTATGGAATCTAATACTGCTTCTGCAAACTTATATGGATTGGCAGTAGAATCAACTATAGTAATAGTTTCATCATTTTCTTGCTGATAATACTTCTGATATACATCTACACCAACAGCAGTATGTGGGTCAACTGCATATTTATGTTCTTTGAAAATATCCGCTATTGTCAATCTGGCCTCTTTCTCAGTAGTATAATTACCTACAAAAATTGATTTCATTTTTCTAAGTGTCTGTTCATCAACTTTAAAACTGCCATTCTCCTTTAAATCATTGTACCATTTATTAATTTTATCTGAATTATGATCTGTTATTTCAAAAAGGAAACGTTCCAGATTTGAAGATATAAGTATATCCATTGAAGGGCTTATCGTCCTCTTAAAATCACGATTGGCATCATATACACCATTAGCAAGAAAGTCTGTAAGTACCTTATTATCATTAGATGCACAGATAAACTTATTTATTGGTAACCCCATTTTATAGGCATAATAGGCTGCCAGGATATTACCAAAATTACCTGTAGGTACAGATACATTGATCTTATCACCTGCTTTAATCAGCTGTTCTTTTAATAGATAAGAATATGTTGAGAAATAATAGACTATCTGTGGTACCAACCTACCCCAATTTATTGAATTGGCAGAAGAAAATTGGTAGGAATTTTGATTAATTTGCTTGTTGAATTCCTGATCAGCAAAGATGGATTTAACTGCTGTCTGACAGTCATCAAAGTTCCCCTCAACAGCCACAACACTAGTATTATTTCCAGTAGTTGTAGTCATCTGAACTTCCTGTATCTTACTAACGCCCTCAGCAGGATAGAATACAATTATTTTTACTCCCTCTACATCTTTGAAACCCTCTAAGGCAGCTTTTCCTGTATCACCTGATGTAGCTACTAAAATTACAACCTCTTTATCTGTATCAAGTTTCTTCATCGCCCTAACTAACAATTGGGGCATTAATTGTAAAGCCATATCTTTGAAAGCAGCAGTAGGTCCATGCCATAATTCAAGTATATATAGATTATCCCTTAATTTCATAATAGGTGCTACCTCTTCTACAGGAAAATTATTTTCATTATAGGCAGCATTTATGGACTCCTCTAATTCTTCCTTACTATAATCAGTAAGAAACTTTTCTATTACACTTAATGCTATTTCTTGATAAGTTTTATCTTTCATATCATTTATCTTATCTAGGCTAATTTCAGGAATACTTTCTGGAACGAATAGACCACCTGTAGGAACCATTCCTGTTCTAATTGCCTCTGCAGCTTCTACCTTATCATAATTACCTCGTGTACTAATATATTTCATATACTCAATCCTCTCCTTCTTTGAAATAAAGTGCATTCTGGA
>JADQBV010000406.1 GCA_016278415.1 Halanaerobiales bacterium | reverse complement strand
TCTTACTGGTGAAAAGCTTGTCCAGGTAACTGATTTATTTCTTGTCTCATAACAATATGTGTAAAAAAAGCTCGGGGAACTCCAACTTTATGTACAACCCTTATTGCTTCTTCTATATTCATATGGGTTTTATGCTTTCTGTACCTCAAGGCACCTATAATTAGTAAGTCAATACCTTTAAGTTTATTATAAGTTTCTTCAGAGATATAACTACAATCAGTTATATAAGCTATTTTCCCTATACGATAGCCTAGTATATCAAGTTTACCATGTTTTACTGGCAATGGGATTATTTTTACTCCAGAAATATCTATAGGTCTATCTATTATATTAAAAACAACTTGAGGTAAGCCTCCCCCCTTTTGTATAGCATCAAATATATATGGAAATACCCTCTTAATCTCATTTATTGTGTATTTATTCCCAAAACAAGGAATCACAATAGAGGTAACTCTGTTTATTGACCGTATATCATCAAATCCTAATAAATGATCTGCATGTGGATGGGTATAGAGAACTGCATTAAATTTACTTATATTATTCTTCAATAATTGCAATCTAAGCTCTTGAGGGGTATCTATCAATAAAGAAATAGCGCCTAGTTTTATAAGTACAGAACATCGATTTCTTTTATTCCTACCATATTTGGATCTACATGTTTTACAGTTACATGCAATTAAAGGTACTCCGTGCGATGTACCTGTACCTAGAAATATAATTTCCAAATTAACCATCCTAACTCATAAAGATCTAGTCTTTATTAGAATTTTATAGGACTAAGTTTTTTTTGTCAACTTATTTTACTAAATAAAAACAAAATTCTATTTCATCTCTTTTTTCTTTATTTAATTTTTTATGTAATTCAATTCCTAATTCATTACTGGATTCATAATTAAAATTGTTAAGGTAAAATCTCCTTAAAATTGCTCGACTAGCTGTACATTCGGGATGATGAGTAACAAAGTCAACTATTTCATCTATTTTATCAACACGTTTCAATTATTTAGCCCCTTTCATACTCTAAAATTATTATTCATATATTTACTATTTAAATATCTTAGTGGGTTAGTATGTCTTCCCTTTATTCTAATTTCAAAATGTAAGTGTGGTCCTGTAGAAACACCAGTACTTCCACTAAAAGCAATAACTTTACCTTGTCTAATAGTATCTCCCTTTTTTACAAGTAATTCTAAATTATGTCCATAATAACTTAGGCTATTGTCTCTATGTCTTAATATTACCAGGTTACCATATCCCTCAGTCCAGCCCGAAAATTGAACTATACCTGCCTCAGCAGCATAAATTGGAGTACCATATGGTACAGCTATATCTATTCCTGTATGAAATAGATTTTCTTTTCTTATTGGATGATTACGCCATCCATATTGTGATGTTATTCTTCCCTGTACTGGCCAAATATAATTAATTCTCTGAGTTCTTGATGCTAATTGAACCCTGTCTATATTCTTCTTTAACGGTATTGTTATATCTTGACCGATAAAAATTATATTTGGTGATGTCAAGTTATTTATTTCTATTAACTGACTAATTTTCACAGCAAACTTTTTTGCTATTTTCCATAGTGAATCACCTTTTACTACTTGATAGGTTTTAGTAGAACCTGGTATTTGTAATTTTTGATTTACAACAATAATGTCTGGATTTTTTATATTATTAATACTAATCAAATCTTCCATAGAAACATTAAAACTTTTTGCAATTAAAGAAAGATTGTCTCCTTTTTTTACGATGTAATTTATAAACCCCCCTGCATTAATTATTGATGATATAACAATAATTATTATAATGATTAATAATATGTTTTGCTTTTTCATATTCAACCCCCAATAAAAATCTTTTTAATATAATAAAAGTATTCATCTTTATTTAAAATTTTTTTTGTTTCTAGCTAAGTACAAAAATTAATAATTAATCTTAGCTATTATCTATTTTTACCATTTAATAATATATATATACAAAAAATTTCTAGTATGAAATCTTTTAAAAGTAATAATAGTATTAAAGTAATCACAGTATTACAGTATTAAAGTAACTTATTTTAAATTCTATTTAAATTAAAAAAAGCCCCAAGGGAAATTGTGTTTTCCCCGGAGCATATATTAATTTTTAATAATAATGTTTCTTATATTATTATTATTCCATAATTTTATTTGCTTTTAGCAAACCCTTTGATCTTAAAAAATTTGCTATTCTCTTATAGATAATAACAGTAAGTGCAGCATTGAATAATGATTTTGTAAGATTAAACGGAAGTATTACAGGAATTATAAGTTTTAAAATTTCTTCCCTTGGTAACATTAAATATATAGGAGTTATTATAAGATTAGCTGGTATCATAATAACTGTCATAGCAAACGCCCCACTAATTAAGGCAATGACTGCACCTTTTTTGTTGTGAAACTTATTATAAATAAAGCCAGCAGTACTAACAAAAGTACCTGTTGCCAAAATATGCATCAGAACACCATATATTCCCCCTTCACCAGTTACCACAGCCATTAATATTGACCCTATTATAGTAGAAATCAGTGCGGCAATAGGTCCGTATAAAAAGCTTATTATTAAAATAGGAGTATCACCAAAATCATATAATAAATAGGGTGCTCCTGGATATGGTACCTTAATAAAAATCATTAAAACTACTGCTAATGCGGTCATAACACCAATGTTTGTTATTTTCTTTACATTCATTAAAAACTCTCCTCTTGATTTTTTTTCTTCAGAACATATTCAAAGTAGATTATTGGATAATTCAGGTATCCTAAGCCTGCAGTTATCATATCCTCATACACATGAACACTACAAAGATATACATTAAAAAAAGCCCTGAATAATCCAGGGCTTAAGTACAAATAAGTTCTCTTCTTTCATCCGGACTTTACCGTCGGTACTGGAATTTCACCAGTTCAGCTTCTGCTCGTGGACTATAACCACCGGCCTGGAATTGAAGTTAATTACTTCTCACCATGCCCTGAAGATTTATTTTATTTTAATAGTATTATAACTTATAAAAGGGTATATTTCAAGAAATAATTTAAAATTAAAGATTATATATCACCTTAAATTGCAATATATAGTTAAAGAAAATTAATAACTTTTTTCAATTATAGTATTTTTATAGAAATGACTTATTATCTCTTTATAACTATAATTTTGTTGAGCCATGCCAGCAGCACCTGTCTGATCCATACCTACATTATGTCCCCAGCCACTACCATAAAATATTATTTGTTCTAACATTAGATTATTATCATATAACTTTTCTATAGTAAACCTATTACTTTTTAGTCCACCCATAGCACTTCGAATACTGTCTCCTTTGATCTCTATATCACGTTCTGTTCCATCATCCATAATACCATTGATAATTATTTTATTAACTGTTCCCCCATTTGTTCTACCAATGGGTATAATATCAATTACATATTCTAAATTATATTTGTTAGTAAAAAATTCATCATCCAAAATCTTAATCCATCTATATATATTAGAACCTGCGTAGGAAGAACTGTTAGAGAATGATTCTGGTTCTGCTACTAACCACCTTTCTATATTGTAAGGTTCTAGTGGGAAGTTATATTTTATGTCTGACATATTATTTGCTCCAGAAAGATAGGCATTTTCATATCCCCATATTTCCTTACTATTCTCTGAATAACCACCACTATTACTACTGAAGACTGCAGTAATAGGTCTATTATTATAAATAGCGATTTCTCCCATTGTCTCAAGAATAAGTTTATTTGTCTTATTGGTTTCCCAGTTTACACCATTATAAGCAGCACAATGAACAGTATCACATAAGTCATATCCCTCTTTGCTATGTTTCCCAATGTTACTGAGGGCATAGCTTCTGGCTGCTATGGTTTGTGCTTTTATAGCTTCATCAGGCCACCAAGCGGGCATCTCAGCTGGAACTACTGAAAATAAATATTCTTCAAGATTAATAATATTTATTATGTGAAACTTTCCCTGACTACGGGGATACAATTCTATTTCTCCACGATACTGCCTATCTTCAGATCCTGCCCAGAAATATCCCTGGCCATATGATATATCATATAATAAAAATGTATGAGTTTTATCTTTTTTTATTAGTTTAATAGCTTCTTCACTTTGAACACTCTTAACTAGCTCATCATTATGATAAATTTTATAAGTATTATTATTATATTCAATAGTATAGTTTTCTTTCGCCTTTCCATCAATAATTAATATGTCATTGTTTCTAACTTGAAAGTCATTTCCAGCCTTAAATGATACCTTGTTCACATTTTCTACAATACCAATTCTAAGGCTAGGAATAATACTAGTATCAAGGGAATAATCATTTAATTTTAACCATTTGATATCTGCTCTACTTAAATCTTTTGCTTCTCTTTCTTGATTAATGAATTCAGGGTTTTGTTTCGATATTTGTTCAATTCTATTCTTAGCATAGTTTCTTTTAATATTTGCAGCATAACTTTTATTCCAGTAAGAAAAGGCTTGTCTTTCATTATTAAGTAGTTCATACAGTTCTGCTATTATAGGAAAAAGACTAGACATACTAGAGTCTTTTTTAATTGCAGATGTATAGTAATCAAGAGACTTCTGATATTCTTCCTTAAACTTATATAAATCAGCCAGACCTATATAATTCAAAATGATTATAGAATTAGTATTAATACCTTCAAGATAAAAAGATTCTGCTAAATCATAATTAGCAGAATCAAAATTTATTTTACCTAAGTAATAAGATAAAATAGAAAATTCTTTATCAGTAAGGTGTTTTGAATCCTTTTCTATATGATTATCAACAACTTTTTCTTCAAGATCCCCATCGTTAATTTGTTTTTTATCTTTTTGATGAACATTATTAGCAGTATCAGAAGTATAAGAGTCAGTAATATTAGTGTTTTCTTTAATATTATTCTTATATTTATTATATACTCCTTCTAATACTTGACTGGCTTCCGCAATATTATTTTCCATATATAAATTTATACCTAGTTTATACTTCCAATAATTATTTTCAGGATAAAGTTCAGTAATTTTTTTTAGATAATTACTTGAAAGGGAAATATCACCTTGTTCTTTTGTGATAAAATATAGATTTTTTAAGGCAATATCTGAATCTTCATCAAAGTTTAAAACAGCTTGGTATTTTTCTTTAGCAGTAGATATATTACCACTATAATACTCAGTTTTTGCTTGAGTTAATATTTCTTGTATTTCCTCCTCAGAAAGCATTTCTTGTTTTTCAATAAAAACAGACTCATTGTTTTGGGCACTTATAATATAATAGTTTAATAATACAATTACAAAACTTAGAATTATTGCTAAAATAAATATTAGAGGATATTTCTTCGTCATATTTTGGCTCCTTAGTTGTGATATATGATATGTTAGTCTCTAATATACTATTTCTATATTTAATCATCAAATCCTCTTTCCTAAATATACCTTTAAAAGAAGGAATTTTTTACTAAACATAGA
>JADQBV010000310.1 GCA_016278415.1 Halanaerobiales bacterium | reverse complement strand
AATATTACTGTTGAAGATATTACGGGAGGTGAATAATGATAGAAGAATTAACACCAAGAGAAATAGTCGAAAGACTTGATAAATATATAATTGGTCAGAATGATGCAAAAAGGGCTGTTGCTATTGCCTTGAGAAATCGTTTTCGTAGGAAAAAGGTTAAAACAGAACTACAGGAAGAAATAATTCCAAAGAATATTTTAATGATCGGTCCTACTGGTGTAGGTAAAACTGAAATTGCCAGAAGATTGGCTAAAATAGCTAATTCGCCTTTTATTAAAATAGAAGTTACTAAGTTTACAGAAGTAGGTTATGTTGGACGTGATGTAGAGTCAATAGTTAGAGACCTGTTAGAAATGTCTATAAGAATGATTAAAAATGAAAAAATAAAAGATGTAGAACCTAGGGCAGAAAAATTAGCTATTGAAAGAATATTAGATATATTACTCCCAACACCATCAAACAAGAAAAAAAATCCTTTTGATTTCTTAATGAATGACGATACAGATGAGCAAGAATTAAAGGATGATACATATAACAGAATTAATGAGCGAAGGGAACGTTTACAAAAACGTCTGGAAAACGGAGAGATTGATGAGCAAATTATTGAGATTAAGGTGGAAACACAGTCACCGCAAATGTTTGAGATGTTTTCCGGTGCAGGAGTAGAAGAAGTTGGCATTAATTTCCAGGATATGTTTGGAAGTCTACTTCCTTCGAAAAAAAAGAAAAGAAAAGTTACTATTGCTCAGGCTAAAGACATTTTAAAACAAGAAGAGGCTCAAAAGTTAATTGATATGGATGAGGTTAGCAGAGAAGCGATTTTAAAAGTAGAAAATGATGGGATTGTTTTTCTAGATGAGATAGATAAAATTGCAGGTCGCGAATCTAGTCAAGGTCCCGAGGTGTCAAGGGAAGGCGTGCAGAGAGATATTTTGCCGATAGTTGAAGGTTCCACTATTATGACAAAATATGGTGCTGTAAAGACAGATCACATTTTGTTTATAGCAGCAGGTGCGTTTCACGTTTCTAAACCATCAGATCTGATTCCTGAGTTACAGGGGCGATTTCCTATTCGAGTAGAATTACAGAGTTTAACTAAGGATAATTTTGTTGAAATTCTATTAAAGCCAAAGAATGCACTTACTAAACAATATGAAGCTCTATTGGCTGCTGAAGATATAGAGATGGAATTTACTAATGATGCAATTGAAGAAATTGCTCAATTTGCTTTTAAAGTTAATGAACAGACTGAAAATATAGGTGCTCGAAGGCTACATACTATCATGGAGAGGTTATTAGAAGAATTATCTTTTGATGCCCCTGATATGGAAAAACAAAATTTTGTAATTGATGTTGAGTACGTGAGAAAACAACTTGCAGATGTAGTTCAAAATAAAGATTTAAGCAAGTATATATTATAATATATATATTGACAAAAATGGAGGTATTTACAGATGGAAAAATTATTAGAGAAGAGTAGAATGATTAACAGATTATTACAAAGGACTGGTGGTAGGCCAGTTGATTTTTCAGAAATGGCTGATGTATTAAGTGAAGCAATTAATTGCAATGTCTATATAGCTAGTAAAGCAGGGAAAATCTATGGTAATAGTTTATTAGATGATTTTGAATGTGATATTATGGAGGAAAAAGTAATTAACGAGGAAGAATTTCCTGGGGATTATAATAAAGGATTATTGAAAGTAAGAGAAACAAAGGCTAATATTGAACAAAAAGAGGGCAATTGTGTTTTTGCCGATGGAGAAAATTGTTTATTTGAAAATAAACTGACTACAATTATCCCTATTATTGGTGGCGGTGACCGTTTAGGTACATTAGTTCTGGCACGCTATGGAGAAGAATTTTCTGCTCATGACTTAATCTTAGGGGAATATGGAGCCTCTGTTGTAGGTATGGAAATCTTAAGAACTAGAAGCGAGAAAATAGAGAAAGAGGCCCGTAAAAAGGCAGCAGTACAAATTGCACTAGATACATTATCTTATTCAGAATTGGAAGCGATTGAACATATATTTGAAGAATTAGATGGTAAAGAAGGTTTATTAGTTGCTAGTAAGATTGCTGATCGAGTTGGAATTACCAGGTCGGTAATTGTAAATGCCCTTCGTAAATTTGAAAGTGCTGGTGTGATTGAATCTAGATCATTAGGTATGAAAGGAACTTTTATTAAAGTCCTGAATGATTATTTATTAGAAGAATTAGATAAACTAAAGGCATAGTATTAACATTTAATGTTATATATATATAAATGTTCTCTTTTTTAGTACAGAGAGAGCATTTTTTTTTATAACTTGCAGGAACTATAAATTTATTGTCGAATATATATAGTAAATTGGAATAATCCATATATAACCAAAGGGGGTATATATAGATGGGCAAACGAGTTTTAGTAGTAGATGACGCTGCATTTATGAGAATGATGATTAAAAATATATTAGTAGATGGTGGGTTTGAAATTGTCGGAGAAGCCGAAAATGGTAGAGATGCTATCGATGCATTTAGAGATTTAAAACCAGATTTAGTAACGATGGATATTACCATGCCAGAAATGGACGGGATTGATGCTGTTAAGGCGGTTTTAGATATAGATAAAGATGCTAAAATTATAATGTGTAGTGCCATGGGGCAGCAAGCTATGGTTATTGATGCTATTCAGGCAGGTGCTAAAGACTTTGTAGTTAAACCTTTTAAGCCAGATAGGGTTTTAGCTGCAATAGGTAAAATATTCAATAATTAATTTTTATATAACTTTAAATTACCACAAACGAGGGGGTTATCGGTGTGGATAATAATTCTCAGTATCTACAAATGTTTTTTGATGAATCGGCTGAATATTTACAACAGTTAAATGAAAATGTATTGTTATTAGAAGAAAGTCCAGAAGATGAAGAGATTATTAATGCTGTGTTTCGTGCAGCCCATTCTGTAAAGGGTATGTCGGCAACTATGGGTTTTAACAAATTGACGGACTTAACTCATAAGATTGAAAACATACTAGCAAAAGTAAGAAATAAAGAGATGAAAATAAACGAACGCATTATTGATATAATATTTGCGGGTTTAGATGATTTAAAGGCTTTAGTTGATGATATAAGAGAGCACGGTGAAGAAGTCACTGATGTATCAGATTATCTTAAAAAGCTTGACCAGGTACTTAATAATGATTTTGAAGATGAGCCTACAGACCATAGTGATATTAAAGAATTGGATTTGGAAGATGTTGATGAAGATATATATTCTGAGAAATTATCAATGACAGAAGATGAAGAAAATGAGATTCTGCAAAGAATTAATGATGATGAGAATATATACAATATTGAGGTGCAATTAGTAGATGACTGTTTGTTGAAGAATGTAAGGGGTTATATGGTTCTTAAGAGGGCCCAGGAAATGGGTTTTCTCGCTAAATCAAATCCTACTCAAAAAGAAATAGAGGATGAAGATTTTGGTGAATCTATATTTGTAAAACTCATATCAACACTTGATTCAGAAACCATTGAAAATGAATTTAAAGATATTATTGATGTAGGTAATGTTAACTTAATGATTAAAGAAATTGATAGAGTAGAGACAGAAGTTAGCTCAGTTCCGGAAGATAATCAAGAGGTTGAAACTAGTATAAAAACAACGACAAATGCAGAAACAAAAAAAGAAACTAAAGAGGAAACTAAGACTAAGAGTAAAAAACTGAGTAATATACAAGTTTCTCCGACTGTAAGGGTGGATATTAATAAACTTGATAACTTAATGAATATGGTTGGTGAATTACTAATAAACAAGACTCGTTTAAGTGGCTTGAATATACAATCAGAGGTATATCAGGACATTATTCAACAATTGGACAGGGTTACACAGGATTTGCATCATAATGTAATGCAGATTAGAATGGTTCCAATTGGCGGTATTTTCAATAGATTTCCCCGTATGGTTAGAGATTTGTCTAAGGAATTGGATAAAGAAATCGACCTAATTATTGAAGGGGCAGAGACCGAACTGGATCGTTCTATAATTGATGAGTTAGCAGATCCGTTAATGCATATTTTGCGGAATGCTATCGACCATGGTATAGAAACACCAGCCGAAAGAGTGAAAAAAGGAAAATCAAAGGTTGGTAATGTTTTATTACAGGCCTATCAAAAAGGTAGTGAAATAATAATTGAAGCTGAAGACGATGGAGCCGGTTTAGATGCCGAAAGATTAACTAAGAAAGCCATCGAAAAAGGGATAATTGACGCTGAACAGGCAGAAGAAATGGATGAAAGAGAAAAACTTCATCTGATATTCCATCCTGGTTTTAGTACCAATGATGAGGTTACTGATATTTCTGGACGTGGAGTCGGAATGGACGTTGTAAAACGTGTAGTTGAATCACTGGATGGACAAGTTTTTATTGAGTCTGAGAAAGGTGTTGGAACAAGATTTACTATATCATTACCATTAACCTTAGCCATAACACAGGCACTTATGGTAGTTATTGATAATGAGGTATATGCTATCCCTCTTGGTACTATTAGTGAAACTAATCTAATTTCTCCGAAAGATATATTACAAGTAAGGGGTCAAGATGTAATGATACTTAGGGATGCAACCATACCTTTAGTAGAGGGCTCACGTAAATTAAATCTTGATGTTGAATATGGTGCCTTCAAGAACTTGGAAGAAATACCAGTAGTTATTATAAATTCTGGTGACCGTCAGATTGGTTTAATAGTAGACAAGTTATTATATCAGCAAGAAATTGTTATCAAGTCATTAGGTGATTATCTTGTTAACATTAAGAATATCAGTGGTGCTACTATTGTTGGTGATGGAGATGTGGCCTTAATTCTTGATGTTCGTAATATTGCATAAAGGGAGAGGTGGATTATGGAAAACATAGATGATAATATAAATGAGATTTCAAGAAACCAAATTGTTGTTTTTCAATTAGATAAAGAAGAATATGCTGTTAATATTACTCAGTCTAAGCAAATAATTAAGATTTCCAAAATTACTCCAGTTCCCAATACTGCAGAATATATTAGAGGAGTAATAAATTTGCGTGGTCAAATAGTTCCTGTTGTAGACCTTAGAAAAAGATTCAATATAGAAGGGTCTGGAGAAAAAGAGCGTATAATTACTGTTGAGGTAAGGGACTCTTTAATTGGTCTTGTAGTAGATAATATAAATGAAGTACTTTGGTTTGATGAAGGGGAATTAGAACCAGCACCTGAAATAGATGGTGGTATAAAACAAGAATATATAAAAGGTATAGTAAAAAGAGGCGGAAGACTATTAGTATTAATTGATTTAGATAAGATGTTATATGAAAACAAATTAAAAAGTATAGGTTAATAATATTATGAAAAAAGGGGGTAGGAAAATATGCTTTCTAACTTTCAAAATAAAAAGAACAACAATGTACAACGCGAAGAAAAACAATTTATTGTTTTTACTATTGATGATGAAAAATTTGGTGTTGATGTAAAACAGATTAAGCAAATTATACCTATA
>JADQBV010000245.1 GCA_016278415.1 Halanaerobiales bacterium | reverse complement strand
ACTAATTTATCTACCATTTCAATAGCCTTAATCTTTGTATCTAAATCTCCTTGATGTCCGGCTTCATCTGCTGCTTCAATATGTAAGAAAACAAAATCATTACCAGAATGCAAGCTAGAAATTGCTGCTTCTACCTTAGCCTTAAAATTAGTATCAATTCGTCCAGTAGCCCCTTTAACATCTATAGACTTTAAACCTGCTGCCAGACCAAGACCTTTTATAAGATCTACAGCTGATATCACAGAGCCTTCCATATCGTATTTCTCGCTGAAAGAGCTCAGACTTGGTTTGACACCCTCACCCCAAAACCAGATTGAATTCGCCTCCAACTTTCCTTTTTCTCTTCTATCCATGTTAACTAGATGATCTTTTAAAAATTTATAACTCTTTTCCATTAATCTTAATAATCTATCGCTTTTTACTCCTTCAGGTAAGTGTCCATTAATACTCTTTTCCAGGATATCATGAGGAGGAGTTAAATCAATATCTATATCTCCATCTTTCCAGACAAGCAGATGACGATAACTAACACCAGGATAAAATTTAAACTCATCTGACCCTAATTCCCTTTCACAATCTTCAATTATTACCTTAGCCTCTTCAGTAGATATTTCACCTGCACTATGATCCCACATGATCTTATTGGCATAGTTACCTTGACCTTTTAAAGTTACAAGATTACAGCGTAGAGATATATCTCCCTCTTTAAGATCAACTCCCATACTTAATGCTTCAAAAGGAGACCGGCCAGTATAATATCTAGCTGGATCATAACCTAAGACACTCATGTTAGCTACATCGCTTCCAGGAGCATAACCATCAGGTACTGTTTTGGCAAGTCCCATTTCTGCTTTTCGAGCCAATTGATCTATACCGGGGGTATTTGCATATTCTAATGCCGTTATTCCATCTAATTCATCCATAGGATAATCTGCCATACCATCTATTAACAAAACAAGAAATTTACCATCCATTTAAATCACCTCTTTATAAAAAATTATGTATACTATTTCAAGTTTTACATCATCTATTGTAAAACATAGTTGCAAAACTATAATTTCACTTTTAATTGTACTATAAAAAGATGATTATATCAAAAATAGTTATTTTAAACCCATATTCTTTTTAACAGAATCCATTGTATCTGAAGCTATCTCAATTGCTTTTTCTTTCCCTTGATCTAATATATTATTTAAATAAGATTCTTCTTTGATAATTCGCTTATATTCTGATTGTATAGGTTCTAAACTCTCAATCACCACATCAACTAACTCTTTCTTTAAATTACCGTAATTTTTACCTTCAAAATGCTTTTCAACATCTGCTCTTGGTTCACCAGTTAAACTCTCATATAAAACTAACATATTTTTAATTCCTGGTGAGGCATAGTCAAATCTAGTCTCCCGATTAGAGTCAGTAGTTGCCTTCATAATGGTTTCTTTTATTATATCTGGTGTATCTAAAAGTCCAATGGAATGTCTTTGTGTTATCTCACCAACACTTTTACTCATTTTATTTTCCGGATCATCAAATCCCATTATTCTTGCTCCACTTTTTCGAATAAGTTCTTCAGGTATTTTAAACACATCTCCATACAAATGATTAAAGCGCTGGGCTATATCCCTAGTAATTTCTATATGCTGTTTTTGATCATCACCAACAGGAACTAAATCTGTTTTATATAATAATATATCAGCTGCCATCAGTACTGGGTAATCAAACAAACCTGTTCCCACATACTCGAGTTTTTCTGATTTAGATTTATATTGTGTCATCCTTTCTAACCAGCCTATAGGAGTAACACAGTTTAAAAGCCATGTTAACTCAGTATGTTGAGAAACATGAGATTGTACAAATATTGTAGACTCTTTAGGGTTAATTCCACAAGCCAAATATAATGCTGCTACTTCTTTAACTTTATTTCTCAAGTATTCCGGCTTAATATTTTCAGGAATAGTAAATGAATGCAAATCTACTATACAAAAAATATTGTCGTATTTATTTTGGTTTTCAACCCATAAACTCAATGCCCCTATATAATTGCCAATATGAATTTGCCCAGTTGGTTGAATACCAGAAAAAACTCGCTTTTTAGAATTGGATACCATATTACAAACCTCCAAAGTTTATCTTATTATAAGTTCCCATTTTTCTTAGTATAGCTTGCAAACCATAAGATATTCTTCTTTTAATTCTTTAACTATCTCAAAACCAATTTTATTGGTAATATAGATTAAGAACCATTCCTCCATGAGTTATAACTCCCATGGTAGGTTATATAATTCAAAATCAACATAATCCTAGCCTTCACTTATTAAATTCTGTATTTTCCCCTCAAATTCACTAGCTAATATGTCCATATATATCTGATTATATTTGTTATCACCAACAATATACGCTTCTCTTCTTATACCAATTATTTTAAATCCACATTTTTTATAGCACTTAATTGCTCTTTCATTAAAAGAATGTACGCGTAAAAAAATACTATTTAAGTTCAATAAATTAAAAGCATAATCTAATAGTAAATTCATTGCTTCTGTCCCATACCCCTTGTTCCAATATTCTTTATTACCTATAAAAATACCAGCCTCGGCAGTTCTATTAATTTGATTAACCTTTAATAAACCACAATTACCAATTAACTCCTCATTACTTAGATTAATAACCGAAAAGTTATAACCTTCATTACTTAATTTTTCTAATGCTTCTTTTTCCTTTTCAAGTGTAAAAATATATGGTGAAAGTAATAAATTAATTGTGATGTCAAGATCATTTAACCATTCAGTAAATTTCTCCACATCTTCAGTATTAATCGGAGATAAATATAATTTCTTACCAACTATTTTTTTAAAATATTTCAATGGGTTTCACTCCTTTCGTAATTAACTCTAAATTGGCGATGTCATATAAGGTCACACAGGTTTAGGAAATTTAAGGGGCTTACATAGCTCTTATGTTAGGCCCTTGAATTTGGGCGAAACGTAGTGGAGCCGTAAATTTTTGTTCTCTGAACGTTGCATATCTACATTTATTTTAATTTTAACTTGTTAGGTAAGTTATCTACTAATTCAAGAACTGTTTTATATCTAGACAATGAGTCAACAACATTTCTATCTGGTTTAGCATAAATTGTAAAAATATCTTCTTCCCCCATATCCCTTCTAATAGGAAAAGCCAATTTTTCTTTATCTAAATTAAATTCTGCATTAACACCCTCTTTATTACCTCTAGCGTCAATTCTAATCCATTTATCTTTAGATTTAACATATACAGCATTCAATCCGTGTAAAACTAACCATGGTTTATCATCATCATTTAATATCAATTTCTGATAGCAAAAACCTGTTGGTATTTCTAAAAATCTTAACATAGCAGCTAACAAATGAGATTTAGCGTAACATATACCTTCACCATATTTTAAAACTTCAGAAGCTTTGCAGGTAACTATTTTTCCATTAATATCAAAAGAATGATCTATTCTGTCTCTTACAAATTCATAAACTCTTTTAATGATCGATATTTCATCTCTTAACCCAGAAACCAACTCATTAGCAATCTTTTGTATATTGTCATCTTCAAAGTTGATTATGTCACTACTTTCAAGATAATATTTCATATCATTTTTTTCTAGTGTTAATTTCATTTGATTTTCTCTCCCTCTTTTCTTTCAGCATTTTGTCGAGTAAAAGGCACCTCACGATGCCGAACCCTCACAGATTCTGGGCGGGCCCAATTCGGGCATCCAATTCATAATGAAGACCCCAGGAGGAATTATCAGATTTTTACTCCAAGATATTTCTTATATCCTGAATACTTTTTTTTACTTCTATCCAATTATATTCATCAATAAATTTTGGTTCTCTTAATAGTATCCTTTTATAAAGTTCATGTGCTTTCTCATATAAATTATTTCTAAGACAATATACAATTTGCCAATAAAATGTATATTTATTATCAGCAAACTTTATAGCCATCTTCTCTATTAAACTCTTTGCTTCTCTATCTCTATCATTTAAAAAAAGTAAATAAACTAATGTGGTATATGTATGTATTGTATAGTCTAGTCCTTTGACCGTCTTTAAAATGTGATTATATAGTTTTTCTTTTTCTTCCTGGTTTAAAATGTTTGGATCGATATCATAATAATCAATAAAATTATATTTCTTATTAGTTGCTTCGATTAGATATTTCCACTTTTTTTCTTGTTTATCTATTTGATTATATACCTCAATTAAATATTTATAATTCCATAATTTATCCTCTGGATAACCTTCCTCAATTAATTTTAAAAAATGTATTTCAGCCCTTTTATAATCCTTATTCTTATATAATTCAAATGCATAACAATAATTAAAATGATTTTTATCAATATAATAATTTGATTGTTTACTTTCCTCAAGATACTTATTATAAAAGTTAAGAGAATTAGTATGATTTCCAATATGAGAATGACAAATGGCAATATTAAATAATATTTTAAAGTAGACATTTTTACTAAAATCATCTTTCTTTTCTAATTTAATAAGCAAATTATAGGCTTCTGTATAGTATTTTAGTGATTCTATATAATTTCTATCACTGTTAAAATAAGCTTCAGCGTAATAATAATATATATATGAAATATTTTCAACATTATCTTGGTCAGAGTCATTTAAATTTATATTACTAAACGATTTTATAACATAAGCAAAATTTATCAAAATATTATTATAGTCCTCTTTAACTGAATACAGATAACCCAAATACGAAAAATAATATAAATCATCTGGATAAATTTTATACAGTTTATTCAAATAACTAATCGCTTTATCAACTTTTGACTCATTTTGATACTTCTTTACTTTTCCATAAAGATAATTAATTCGTTTATCTTTATAAAAAAAATATGAAAAAAATAAAAGAGGTAAATAATGATAACGTGGTTGCACCTTGAATTTACTTAAATGTCCATTATAGTTTAAATATACATTTATGGAAATCAAAATAAATAACAGTATAAAAAATATATAATAATATTTACTACTTATATCCCATAATTTCATGAAAATATACCAGCCTAATATATTAAAGCTAAAGATAATATATAATATCCATAATGAATTTGAAAACGCTACTATGGGATATATCATATAAACTATTTGATAGCTAATAATAAGAATAAACATAGACCAGTAATAAAGTAACCACTTTTTTTTATTTTTCATTATCTTATATTCTCCTTATAAATATTGCCCTACTGCCAATTTCGGATAATGGTCTGTAAGTATCCGAAGCTGGGTATTAATGGAATGGATTGTCAACACTTAATTTGAATGAAGTGACGGAGAAACGTAACCGGAAATATTTTGTTATGTGATGTATGCTGCCAAGCAGAACATATTGGGAGGTCCGAGGAGGGACCCGATATGTCCTGCGCTCTACCCGAGTTTTTACCCTTAAAGTTTTTACCTGTGTTTAAAATCAATTTTATGATTCTACTGCGAAAACAGTAGAAATAATAAACCTCAAAAATAAATTTTA
>JADQBV010000008.1 GCA_016278415.1 Halanaerobiales bacterium | reverse complement strand
ACCAACTCGTCCAGATCGGGATAAAACAAAGAATGATACTGTAGATATTGAAGATCCTGTTATTGTTAGAATTGCTGAAGAACACGGAGTTCACCCTGCTGTTATTTGTGTGAAGTGGGCTGTTCAGAGGGGTCAGGTGCCTATTCCATTTTCTATACACCGAAATGAATATTTAAGTAATTTACGGTGCACTGTTGAGGATCCACTTACTGATAAGGAAATGGAAGCAATATCTACCATTAATAAAAATTGTCGTCTTATTAAAGGACAGGTGTTTTTATGGGAAACTGCTAAAGACTGGCATGATATTTGGGACGAAGATAATGTGATAAGTAAGGGTTAATGAATATTTAATATATAATGTGTTAATCATTATTTTTTTGGAGGTATATTATGCATCCGATTAGAGAAATAGTTATAGATCAAAAGAATGGAATTAAAAGAGGTATCTATTCAGTATGTAGTGCAAATGAATATGTAATTAAAGCTTCTTTAATAAAATCAAAATTAGATGATACAAATGTTTTGATCGAGTCAACCTGTAACCAGGTGAACCAATTTGGCGGTTATACCGGTATGACACCTGAAGAATTTTGTGGATTTGTCTATAAACTAGCTGAAGAAGTAGGTCTGGCTAAAGGGAAAATAATTCTCGGTGGAGATCACCTTGGGCCTAATGTGTGGCAGGATGAAACTGAAGAAGAAGCAATGGCTAAATCCGAGGAAATGGTCAGACAATATGTGTTGGCTGGGTATACCAAAATTCATTTAGATGCCAGCATGCCATTAGCTGATGATGAGAACTTACCACTTGCTCCAGAAATTATTGCTGAAAGAGGAGCAAGGCTTTGCAAGGTGGCAGAAGAGGCTTATCAGGAGTTGAAGAAAAAGAACCCGGAAGCTGTACAACCGGTTTATGTAATAGGTACTGAGGTGCCAACCCCCGGCGGAATGCAGGATGAAGAAGAAACATTGAAAGTAACTGAGGTCAGTGATTTCAGTGAAACAGTAGAATTGTCAAAAAAGGCTTTTGATGAATATAGTCTTCAGAATGCTTGGGAGAATGTTGTAGCAGTTGTGGTTCAGCCTGGTGTAGAATTTGGTAATAATATAGTAGAGGAATATGACCCTGAACAGGCTGTAGAGTTAGTTGAAGCATTGAAGGAATATAAAAATATGGTGTATGAAGGTCATTCTACGGATTACCAGACACCCGCTTTATTAAGGAAAATGGTAGAAGATGGTATTGCGATCTTAAAAGTAGGACCTGCTTTAACATTTGCAGCTAGAGAGGCATTATATGGCTTGGCTAATATTGAATATGAATTATTTAAATATGATAATGATATCAAGCTATCCAGATTTATAGAAGTTCTAGATATGGAAATGATAGAGAATCCTTCAAACTGGCAGAAGCATTATCATGGTAAAGAAAAGAAAATTCAATTTGACCGTAAATATAGTTTCCTTGACCGTTCTCGGTATTACTATTCTTCAGATGAAGTAGAAAGAGCTATAAAAAAGCTGATTTCTAATCTTAAGCTAAGGGAAATACCTTTAACTCTCATTAGTCAATATTTGCCGAAACAGTATAAACATCTTAGATCTGGTTTAATAGATAATAACCCTACAGATTTTATAATTGATAATGTTATAGATGTATTAGATGATTATTCGCAGGCTACAAATCTGTAGATTTATTATAATTTATTGGTAATCAAATTAATTTTAAGGAGGTGGTTATAGAAAATAATTCAGTTAGGTCCTTTATGTTGATTTGGAATTACAAAAATTCAAGGGGGAATTTATAATGAGAAAAATGAAAATGTTTGTATTAATGTTTATGGTGTTAGTGTTGCTTGTTGGTAGTAATGTTTATGCTGCAGATCCAACAATTCTTGTTTCACCAAAAGGTACTGACTCTCCTTATTGGTTAGTAGTTAAAGCTGGAGCCGAAGCTGCTGCTGAGGAATTTGGAGCCAATATTGTATGGCAGGGGCCCCAAAAAGAAACTGATATTGCTAAACAGGTTAATGTTATTGAGAACTATATCAATCAAAATGTAGATGCAATAGTTATGGCAGCAACTGACGCTAATGCTCTAATACCACCTCTTAAGAGGGCTAAAGATAATAATATTCCTGTAATCACTATTGATTCAGGTGTTGCAGATGAAAGTATTGCTACAGCACATGTAGCAACAGATAATGTCAGTGCTGCTGAAAAGGCTGCAGATATATTAGCTGTTCTTATTGGTGAAGAGGGTGAAGTTGGTGTTATTCCATTTGTTGCTGGTGCAGCAACATCTATGGCCAGGGAAGATGGATTTAAACAAGGTCTAGAAAAATATCCTGGTATGGAATTAGTTGCGACACAATATTCACAAGCTGATATTGCCACTGCAATGCAGGTTACAGAAAACATGTTAACAGCTAATCCAAATATTAAAGGAATTTTTGCAGCTAACTTACCTGGTGGTGTAGGTGCTGGTAGGGCATTAAAATCAAGGGGTCTAGAAGATGATGTTGTATTAGTTAGTTTTGATGGTGGAGATACCTTAATAAGTCAATTAAAGGAAGGTTCAGTAGATGCTCTAGTGGTACAAAGACCTTATCAAATGGGTTATCTAGGAGTAAAATATGCTATTAAAGCAATAAATGGTGAAGAAGTTCCTGGGTTTATAGATACAGGCTCTATAGTTGCACTAAGAGATAATATTAATGATCCTGTAGTTCATAAAGTATTATTCCCAAACGAGTAAAGAAATAAAGTTTATATTAGGTGTATCTACACGTAATTACGTGTAGATACACTATTTATAGAGAAGGGAGGAAATTATATTGAATGATAATACAATTATTAATATGAAAAATATCACAAAGAAATTTCCAGGAGTACTGGCGCTTGATGATGTTGATTTGGAAGTAAAAAAGGGAGAAATTCATGTATTATTAGGTGAAAATGGAGCAGGCAAGTCCACTTTAATGAAAATTTTAACTGGTGCTTATCAAAAAACATCTGGAAGTATATTACTGGATGGTGATGAAATTACCCTGAGTAATCCAAGACATGCTATGGACTTAGGAATTACTATGATATACCAGGAATTTAACCTTGCCCCACATTTAAGTGTTCAGGATAATATGTTTTTGGGAAGAGAAATGCAGAACGGTATTTTATTAAATGATAAAGAAATGTATCAAGAGACTAAAAAGGTATTAGATAAATTAAATGTACAAATATCTCCAAAAGAAAAAATTAAAAATTTAAGTGTTGCATACCAACAGATGGTAGAAATTGCAAAAGCTGTGTCGGTTAATGCAAAGGTTATAATTATGGATGAACCAACAGCTGCTTTAACATCAGAAGAAAAAGATATGTTATTTAAGATTATACATCAGTTAAAAAGTGAAGGTAGATCTATAATTTACATTTCTCACTTACTAGAGGAAATAAAACAGGTTGGAGATCGTGTAACTATATTGAGAGATGGTAAAAAAATTGATACTCTACCAGCCATGACAGAACCTGATATATTGATTGAATTAATGGTTGGCAGGGAGATTCAGGAGTTATATCCAAAACGAAATGCGGAAATAGGTCTGGAAAAGCTTAGAGTTGAAAACCTTTGTCGTAAAAATATAATTAGTGATATATCCTTTTCTGTAAGGGCAGGTGAGGTACTTGGAATTGCTGGTTTGGTCGGGTCAGGACGTACTGAAATTCTTCGTGCTATATTTGGGGTTGATCCCATTTCTTCTGGAGAAATTTATGTTGAAAATAGTAAAGTTACAATTAACTCCCCAAAAAATGCTATTAACTATGGAATTGGACTTGTCCCTGAAAGTAGAAAAGAACAGGGGCTTGCTTTGGATTTAGCTGTTGATGCAAATATTAGTCTGACTACATTAGATAATTATATCCGTCATGGTTTAATAAATAAAAATCAGGAAAGAGAAATTGCTGTTAAATATAAGGATGAATTAAATATAAAGACACCTTCATTAAAGCAAAAAGTTAAATATCTAAGTGGAGGTAACCAACAAAAAGTTGTTATATCAAAATGGCTTTGTAGTAATTCAAATATATTATTTTTTGATGAACCAACCCGTGGTATAGATGTCGGTGCTAAACGAGAAATATTTAAGGTTATTAATATGCTGGCTGAACAAGGTACTGCAATTATAATGGTCTCTTCATACTTACCTGAAGTTCTTGCAATGAGTGATAGGATTGTAGTAATGTCAAATGGTAAAATGACTGGTGAGCTTGTTACCAGTGAAACTAGCCAGGAGGAAGTTATGAAATATGCGACACAAAATATGTCTTAAAGGGAGGACTTATAATGGGGGAGAATGCAGATAAAAGTATTTTTAAATTATTTATAGGTAAATTTTCAGAAAAATTAATACCCTTTACTGGATTAATAGTAATATCAATATTGTTATCTATTGCGTCACCATATTTTTTAACAGTAAATAATTTACTTGCTATTGGTGTACAAACTACAGTTATCGCTATATTAGGTATTGGTGTTACTTTTGCGATTATCACAGCGGGTATTGATTTGTCTGTTGGTTCAATATTGGGCTTAAGTGGTATAGTAGCAACTCTGACAATGGCAAATGGATTGAATATGTACCTGGCAATTCTATTAGGATTGCTTACAGGTGCCTTTACAGGTTTTATAAATGGTTTTGTAACAGCAAAAGGAAAGATACATCCATTTATTGCTACTCTTGGTATGTTAGGTATAGCCAGGGGAACAAGCCTTTTATTAACAGGTGGGATTCCTATTTATAAACTACCACCGGGATACGATTTTTTAGGTGCAGGTAAATTATTTGGTAAAGTCCCTGTACCATTGGTAATATTAACGATTGTTGCAATAATTGCCCATGTTGTTTTATCTAAAACAAAGATAGGAAGATATACTTATGCAATTGGCAGTAATAAAGATGCTACATTATTATCTGGTATTAATGTAGACAAATACCTAATGATAGTCTATAGTATTTCAGGATTAATGGCTGGTCTTGCTGGTGTGATACAATCTTCTCGTTTAATAACTGGGCAACCAACAGCAGGCACAGGTTACGAATTAGATGCGATTGCTTCAGCAGTTATCGGTGGAACAAGTTTGCTTGGTGGAGAAGGTAGTATTATAGGTACTATTATAGGTGCTTTAATTATGGGTGTATTAAGGAATGGTGCTACTTTATTAAATGTATCTGATTTTGTTCAGAGAATAGTGATTGGTATAATTATTATTGCGGCTGTAATTTATGATAGGCAGAGGCGTTCTAAATCTGCATAAATAGAAAAATATTGAATAGGTTTCATGAATAGACCGGTAATCTTACCGGTCTTTAGGACATTTGAAGAAAAGATTAACTGTATTAGAAAAACTTTAGGAGGTTTAAATACATGAAAGCGGCTGTATTACATGGTAAAAAAGATATAAGATATGAGGAAATAAAAAAACCTATGATAGAAAAAGACGAGGTATTAGTAAAAGTAAAAGTAACTGGGATTTGCGGTTCTGATATGCCCCGTGTTTTATCAGATGCTGCTCATTATTACCCAA
>JADQBV010000172.1 GCA_016278415.1 Halanaerobiales bacterium | reverse complement strand
GCCTGGCTCCATCAAGGCGTTTCCTTAATTCACTATAATCAATTGAACTATTAAGAAAGGTTGCAGGTATCTCCATTTCATGTAATGCATCCACTTGATCTTTCATAAGGGATATCAATGGTGATATTACAATAGTAATACCTGGGAATAACATGGCAGGAATCTGATAACAGATAGATTTCCCTGAGCCTGTCGGCATAATAGCAACAGTATCCCTCTGCTGCAAAATACTTTCAATAGCATTTTTTTGGCCATCTCTAAAGTTCTCGTAACCATAATATTTCTTTAATACATTTTTAGCTTTATCTATCAAAACAGATACTCCCCTTAAAAAAAAGATATTTTAATCACATAATAATTATTTCGAGATAAAGAAGACTATTTCCTGCTTTTTAGACAATACATATTTTATAAAGATTGAGTGGCAATTTTTTAAAATATGAAAATTCCTTATTATCGACATAAAGTAACCCCATAGAGAAGAATAAGAATATGATCTCTTGACCAACTCCATCAATAATCTCACGATTCTTTTGATAGGAACCGCCTTTTTCCACTCTACAGGGTTTATTAAATTAACGAATCTTTCTTTGTTTTCTGATGTATTAGCTGATAGTTATGTGTTAAGTAATAACTACAGATGCATTATTTCTATCTTAATATTTTTTCAATCTCATCTAACTCTTCTTTACTAAATTCTAAATTATCAAGTATCTTAACATTTTCTTCTATTTGGCTTACTTTACTAGCTCCAACAAGGGCAGATGTAACTCTATCCCTAAGGACCCAGGCAAGTGCCATCTGGCTTAAGGATTGTTCGCGGCTCTCTGCCAGTTCATTTAATTTTTGTATTTTTACTAATTTCTCCTCAGTAATTTGGTCCTTACTAAGAGCACCAGTATCTTTAGCAGCCCTTGAATCTTCAGGTACTTCATTAATATATTTATTTGTTAACATACCTTGTGATAATGGTGAGAAAACAATAGAACCCATACCCTTATCTTCTAAGACATCTAACAGACCATCATCTTCAATCCAGCGATTGAACATAGAATAAGAAGGCTGATGAATTAAACAAGGAGTACCTAAATCATCTAATACTTCCACCGCTTCCTTGGTTTGTTCTGCATTATAGTTTGACAACCCAACATATAGAGCCTTACCCTGTCTTACAATAGAATCCAATGCACCCATAGTTTCTTCAATAGGTGTATTCGGGTCTGGTCTATGATGATAAAAGATATCAACATAATCTAAACCTAATCTCTTTAAGCTCTGATCTAGACTAGAAATTAAATACTTTCTAGATCCCCAATCACCGTAAGGGCCTGGCCACATACCATACCCAGCCTTACTAGAAATAATCAATTGATCACGATATGGTCCTAAATCTTTCTCTAATATCCTACCCATGGTTTCTTCAGCGGATCCAGCGGGTGGTCCATAATTGTTTGCTAAATCAAAATGGGTAATTCCCAAATCAAAAGCCCTGCGTACCATCTCTCGGCTATTTTTAAAAGTATCAACACCGCCAAAATTATGCCATAAACCTAATGACAAAATAGGTAATTTTAAACCACTATTACCGCATCTATTATATTTCATGTTTTCGTATCTGTTTTCTGCAGCTATGTATTCCAATCTAATTCCTCCTCTTTAGTATTAATTATCCTCTAGAACTATTATACTCTACACAAAGTATTTTTTATGTAAAACAGCTTACTATATATATGTAATAAAACCCCACTTGTTACTAGTGAGGTTTTATGACCATATATGTTAACACTTTATTTTCTTACTTTAACTTCAGTATTAGTAATTAGTCAATTCTTTAATTACTCACTTATCTTCAGTTTCAGGTATAACTTTTGGGTTAATAATTCCTCCGGATATTATTAATTTTAAGGATTCTTCAATGGACAAATCAAGTAATATAGCTTCATCTACCGGGACCATAATAAACATACCTGAGGTCGGGTTCGGTGTAGTAGGCATAAAAATGTTATATAATTTTTTCCCTGTAATTGAATCAAAATATGGAGAAGAATCTTTAGTTAAAAACCCAATCTGATATAGCCCTTTTCTAGGATACTCAAACAAAACAGGCTTTTTAAAAGATGTATGATGTTGGGTAAAGAAGGCATCTAGAATCTGTTTTATACTTATGTATATACTATTAAAAAAAGGAATTTTTAGTAATATTCTTTCACCAAAGGATATTATTTTCTTACCAATAATGTTAGTTGCAAAAAAACCGATGAATAATATAGTTAGAAATGAAAGAATGATACCAACACCAGGTATATCCCTACCAAATATTACTTCAATTAATGGATCGGTTACATTTGCAATTATATCAAAAACTAGATATATAATATAGACAGAAGCCGCTAATGGTAAAATAACTACAATTCCAGTAATAAAAATATTTCTTAATTTTTTCAACATCAAAATCAACCCCTCCTGCCCTATATTATCATACTTTTACTTTTAATAAAATAAATTCTTTTATACATATCTTATTATAAACTTATCTTTCAATATTATTATCAAGATTCTTTCTATACCATATCTTATTATAAATTGTACAAAATCCGTTATCATCTCTGGATACTTTTAAATAATGGCATGAAAATGGTACCCCTGGTAGGAATCGAACCTACGCATTTGGCTTCGGAGGCCAACGCTCTATCCACTGAGCTACAGGGGCACTAAATACAGTATTATTACTAATTACCGTGCTTATATATTCTAACAAAATAAAGTATTGCTGTCAACAAGGTTTATATCTACTATTTTTCTTTATCAGCAAGTAATTGACCACCCACACCAATATTTTCAAGCTTATTTTCTTTAATTATAACTACAAAAGCACGCTCAGGAATTCCAGTAATTTCAGCTGCATTTGTAGTTATTTTTTCTACCAATTTCTTTTTCTTATCTTTAGTTAATTCTGGTCCATCAAAGACTATATTCGGCATTTATATCACCCCCTAGTTTGATTTTTTTAAGTTAACTTTAGTAAATCTAATGTGTTTATCAATTTTATTTATAAAAATCTGTGTTATACTTTGCTAACTTTCTTCTCAAGCACATTCATAACCGTCTCATTAAATGACCTAAAAATAATATCTATCTCTTCATCTGCCAATTTACGATTTAAAATCTTTTCTGCCTTCTGATACTCTTCAGCAGGATTATGAAAATTATCTAGATCCTCTTCTATTTTTTTTCTTATATCTCTATGGTCATCTTTAGGATACATATCATGCCAATTACTTAGGTATTCTTCGGCCTGGTCTTCTAAATTATTTAATAGATATGTGTATAAGTCCTTTCTTTTTACATGAGTTTTCAAATACTCCTTTAAATTCATGTCTTTCACCCTTTCTTGTCTAGCCAAAAATTATATATTTATTTTATCCTCATTCATTGTTTTAATACATAAATAATACTAGTACATTTTTAAAACATAATAGATAATCTACTCAGAAAAAATTATAATAGCAAGTAACATTTTTTACAGTATATCAATCCTACTGGAACTCCTATATCTCATCACTAAGTTATTGGATAAATGTTACAATCATATTTTAATAGTTTTAGTTAATAATATTAATGCAGTATACTGCTATAGGAGTTGATGCTTTTGGGTCAAATTGAGCAAATAAAAACCAGATATCAGCTGAATTTGTAATGAATCATATTAAACAAAGTCTGAAGAATTCCGAATATAATCGCAATAAGGTTAATAACTGAAATTTTCAGTAGTTCTACAATCAAACCAGTACAATTTCAAAAATATGGGAGGTAATATACAAAATATGTATAATCAAAACCAGCCTCAACAGGCTAAAAGTCAATATAATCCACAGTCCACCCAGCAAAACACAATGGGTATGAATAATGCTAGTCAATACGCTCAAAAAAATAATTACTACCAAGCATCTGCTCAACAGGGCGGTGGAGTAAATCAATACGGTGCCCATTACACCTCTGGTAATAGAGATGAAGATGTAGGTAATGCTTATTACCAATCTCAGGGGAATACAGGTATCTCTAATCAATCAGGTGGTGGACAGTATACCTCTAATGCATCACTAAATACTCTAAGTAATGTAAGCAGAAATAACTTTAGCAATAGCCAGTATGGTGGAAGCCAAACTACACCACAGAACATGCAGAATGCTAACACCACTCCACGTACTCAGTACGGGCAAAAAAATAATTACTATCAAGCATCTGCTCAACAGGGTGGTGGCGTAAATCAATATGGTGCCCATTACACCTCTGGTAATAGAGATGAAGATGTAGGTAATGCTTATTATCAATCACAAGGCAATACCGGAATCTCTAATCAAGCAGGTAGTGGACAGTATACCTCAAGTGCAACACTAAATACTCTACCAAATGTAAGTAGTAATAATTTTAGTAACAATCAGTATGGTACAAACCAAGCTGGTCAACAAAATATGCAAAACAATGCAGCAAACAATATGCAAGCTAACACACAATTTGCTCGTAATAACAATTACTATCAAGCATCTGCTCAACAAGGTGGTGGAGTTAATCAATATGGTGCCCATTACACATCTGGGAATAGAGATGAAGATGTAGGTAATGCTTATTATCAGTCACAAGGAAATACCGGTATCTCTAACCAAGCAGGTAGTGGACAGTACACCTCTAATGCATCACTAAATACTCTAAGTAATGTAAGCAGAAATAACTTTAGCAATAGCCAGTATGGTGGAAACCAAGCTACACCACAGAACATGCAGAACAATGCTGCAAGTAATTTGCAGAATGCCAACACTACTCCACGTACTCAGTATGGTCAGAAAAATAATTACTACCAAGCATCTGCACAACAGGGTGGCGGAGTGAACCAATATGGTGCACATTACAGCTCTGGTAATCGAGATGAAGATGTAAGTAACAGTTACTATAATTCATCACAATAAGTATAATTCTATGCTCAATAAAAGGGATAGGTTAAAAACCTATCCCTCTCCTATTGCATATTCCCATTTTTTTAATAACTCATCTAATTTATTATTGGCTTTATCATATTTGATTTTTAACTCATTTAATAATCTTATATCATCTAAATTCTCCGGATTTGTCATCTCTGCTTCTAAATTTTTCACCTTATTTTCATACTCTTCAATGAGTTTTTCCAGTTCATCAATTCTGTTTTTTCGTTTTCTTTCCTGTCTGGCTTCATCTTTTAATTTATGATAATCCGATTTTTCAATATTTTTTTTATTAATATTCTTTTGCTGATTCTCTCTTTCCTGCAAAAGTTCCCGTTTTTTCTTTCTATAATAATCATAGTCACCATAATACTTTAATGCCTGTCCATCTTCAAGTTCATAAATATATCCTACTACTTTATTAAGAAAATACCTGTCATGTGAAACAACAAGGACTGTACCGGGATAATCTTTTATAGTTTCTTCCAGCACTTCTCTAGAGGGTAAATCAAGATGATTTGTAGGCTCATCAAGGACTAGAAAATTATACTCTCCATTCATTAATTGCAACAATCTCAAGCGACTCTTCTCACCACCACTAAGTGTTCTTACAGTCTTAAATAC
>JADQBV010000247.1 GCA_016278415.1 Halanaerobiales bacterium | reverse complement strand
ATCATCTATTTCCATCGGCAATAATGTTCCATCTAAGTCCAGCAAAGCCGTCTTTTCAGCCATTATACCACCCCTGTTACAAAACTAAAGTACTTTATAGTTGTTAAACTATCCGTTTTTTTAAAAAAATTTATTTAAGTTGTTATTTAATTATTTATTATTTATTCTCCAATGAGGCCTTAATAAATCCTACAAACAATGGATGAGGTCTATTAGGTCTAGATTTAAATTCAGGATGAAATTGTACACCAACAAACCAGGGATGATCTGGAATTTCTACGATTTCCACTAGTTTTTCATCAGGTGATAACCCAGAAAACACCATACCCATCTCCTTGTATTCATTACGATATTCATTATTAAATTCATAGCGATGACGGTGGCGTTCATATATTATTTCTTCACAATAAGCCTGTCCGCTTATTGTATCTGACGGCATCTTACAAGGATAGAGTCCTAATCTCATAGTACCACCCATATCTTCAATATCCTTTTGTTCAGGCATTAGGTCTATCACAGGATAGCTAGTTCTTGGATCAAATTCGGAGCTATTAGCCCCTTCATAACCCCCTACATTACGCCCATATTCAATAACAGCACACTGCATACCAAGACATATACCAAAATAAGGAATTCTCTTTTCTCGAGCAAATTGAATAGCCTTTATCTTACCTTCTATACCCCTATCTCCAAATCCACCTGGAACCAGAATACCATCAACATCAGCCAAATATTCTTCTACTGAATTGTCTCCTTCCAGGTCTTCTGCATATACAAATTTTATATCAATATTAGCGTCATTAGTTACACCAGCATGTTTTAAAGACTCATTAATACTAATATAGGCATCTGGAAGCTCCACATATTTACCAACAATCGCTATTCTTACTTCCTTTGAAAGCCTCTTCATCTTTTTAACCATTTCTTTCCATTCTTCCATATCAGGCTTACTCACTTTGTCTTCAAGTCCCAATTTTTCTATTACAATAGAATCAAGTCTTTCATTTTCTAAAGAAAGAGGCACTTCATAGATATGGTTTACATCTATAACACTAACAACTGCTCTTTTGTCTATATCCCCAAAAAGAGCGATTTTATCTCTTACTTCCTGGCTTAGTTCCCTATCAGAACGGCAAACCACTGCATCTGGTTGTATACCAATACTTCTTAATTCTTTAATACTATGCTGTGTCGGTTTTGTCTTTAACTCTCCAGCTGTAGGAATATAAGGAACTAATGTACAATGTAAATAAAATATATTTTCTTTTCCTAACTCACTTTTCAGTTGTCTGATGGATTCTATAAAAGGCAAGCTTTCTATATCACCTATAGTACCACCTATCTCTGTAATAACAACATCAGCATCAGTTTCACGCCCAACCCTAGTAATTCTATCTTTAATTTCATCAGTTATATGAGGAATAACCTGGACTGTAGCTCCAAGATAATCTCCTCTTCTCTCTTTACGAATAACAGAACCATAAATCTTACCTGTAGTTACATTATTACTCTGACTTAGATTTTCGTCAATAAACCTTTCATAATGCCCTAAATCCAGGTCTGTCTCCGCACCATCATCTGTTACAAAGACCTCACCATGTTGATATGGACTCATAGTACCAGGGTCTACATTAATATATGGATCAAACTTCTGAATACTAACTTCTAAGCCACGACTTTTTAACAATCTTCCTAAAGATGCAGCCGTAATTCCCTTACCAAGTGCAGATACAACTCCACCTGTAACAAATATATATTTTGTCACACAATCTCCCCCTTTAGAGTATAATTTCTATTTTTTTCACTGGTTACTGGTTATAGTATATCCCATGATATACTCAAATAATTTTGGCTTGTATAATGTCCATTTAAATAAAGTTTATACTTAACATTGAAGAACCCTTTACTTTCACCTAACTCTATATTTATCAGGGATGTTTCTATTCCTAATTCAAATACTCCATAGGGTGTAATATAATTACCCTTAGTTTTAGTAGCATATTCAAAAGACTGCTTTAATTCGGGCTCTACTCTATGTACGAAAACCCGTTCTTCCTCAGGCTCGAGTTTAATAGTAGTTTTAGCACCATCATAATTCTTGTCATTATATATAAGATAGTATTTATTTCTTTTTTCATAAATAGTACCAAGAACTTCGTTTTTAATAATATCACTATTATCCTGTCCATAAAACTGCTCACTTTTTATAAATAATTTAATCTTTTGTTTCATAAAACACCCCAATTTTAAATCCTATAGACATTAGAAAAACCACAGTATTGGTGTCCTGCCTACTGTGGCACCTTTTCCTATTATTATACATTATCATAGTATGTTTGACAAGAGGAATAAGTTTCTTATTTTTTGTATAGATAAGAAATTTGTATAGATAAGAATTGTTTATGTTAGTCTATCATTCCTAATTAATATTTATCAAGTAATATCTATAATCTCTCTCCAAAAGTAACTGCATCACGTTTGCTTTTTAAAGTTTTAAAGTTGTTTACAAAACAACCTAATTTTTCTAACTCACTCATCAAGACTTTTAAAGCCTTATTTGTTGCAAAGCCACTGGGGGTCACAAATGCCACTGCCTCTTTACCAGAAGTTCTCTTACATTGACTTAAAAAAGGTCTAAGATCACTGGCAATTTTACCTTTAATAAAACCCTCTGATGGGCTGCCTACCAAAACCAAGTCATATGGGAAAAATGTAACAACCTTACCCTGTTCACTTGTTCCTACTACATCTACCTGATGTCCTTTATTACCAGCACCCTCTGCAATCCCTTGGGCTATTTCTGGCAATTTACCTTCTTTAGAATGAATAATTAATATTTTTTTCAATTTAAAATGCCCCCCTTAACCGTACCTCTATGTAAAAATCAAGTCTCATTTATTGTATCACAAAAAATTATAGTATTCAAACAATTTAGAGTGCATCTTTGTATTGCATAATTAAATGTACACAGACAAAGACTTCACTACGGCTTCCTTTACAGTTGATTATGGGCTGTTTTTACTGAATCCCTATTTTAAACGCATGGTAGATTCAGTTATGACCATATTCGATTAGGCCTTACTCCCTTCGGTCAAACAGGAAAACAGCCACCTTCATAATCAACTTAACTCCAGCCTGCTCAGTCTTAATCGTCTGCTTAACATAATAATTATGCTATAGTCTATTATGAACGATCCTTAATTAAGTATCAATAATTATAGTTTAAATTATGATAAGATTTTTCGAACAAACCCTTGAAATAGATAGAAAAATAAAAAGTGAGCAGAATTTTCCTGACTCACTTTTGATGTTTACTATTATATTCCTATAAAATAAATTCTTTTATTTAGCTAATGCCTAATTTGCTTAACAATTGCGCTTTAGGCATATATCCTGTAACCTTATTTTTAACCTTACCATCTTCAAATAAAATTAATGTTGGGATACTCATTACACTGTAAGTTGATGCAGTAGATTGATTATTATCTACATCTAATTTACAAACCTTTATACTATCATTTTCTGTAGCAATCTCTTCAACTACCGGCCCCACCATTTTACAAGGTCCACACCATTCTGCCCAAAAATCAACTAATACTGGTTTGTCAGCTTTTAATACCTCATCATTAAAATTTGCATCTGTAACACTAACAGCATTTGCCATAAAAAATCACTCCTTCTAATTTTATTATTTTCTGTTTAAATATAATTATAGTTAAGTTTAATTATTTATATCTAAGTTAAATATATCCCTTAATCAAACTTACATCTTTATTATAAGTGATTTTTAATATAATAATGTAAAGTAATTTACATTTTTTAATATTATTCACTACTTTCAAGTATTTATCTTTCCATAAAAACTTGATATGCCAAGTATGTATTGTAAACATCTACTTTACTAACCACTTCATATGGAGCATGCATAGACATTACAGCTGGGCCACAATCGAGAACCTCCATATTATAATTAGCCAAAAACTGGGCTATAGTTCCTCCACCGCCCTTATCAACTTTACCTAATTCTCCTATTTGCCAGATAACACCAGCCCTATTAAATAATGAGCGAATCTCTGCAACATACTCGGCAGTGGCTTCTGAAGAACCTGCTTTACCCCTTGCTCCTGTATATTTTGTAACCACAACTCCTTTACCGAGATATGCTGAATTATCCTTAGCATAGACATCAGCGTAATTAGGATCATAGGCAGCATTAACATCAGCAGATAGTGATTTGGAATTCTCTATAGCCTTTCTAACCAATATTTCTGAATAATCCTTATTTGTCATATCTATCATTTCTGCTACTGTATTTTCAAAGAAATGTGACTGCATACCAGTGTTACCCATACTACCGATTTCTTCTTTGTCTACTAATAATGCCATAGCTGTATATTCAGGCTGCTCTAAATCTAGTATCGCTCGCAACGCCGTATAACTACAGACCCTATCATCATGTCCATAGCCTGATAATAAACCACGATCAAAGCCCACATCCTTAGTTTTCATAGCAGGTACTATTTGTATTTCTGAACTGATTAAATCTTCACCAGTAATACCATATTCATCATACAAGTAGTTAGAAATTGCAGATTTCACCTTGTCTTTGGACTCTTTTTCGTCATCTTGGCTTTTCTCTGGAATACTACCTACAATTAAATTAAGGTGTTCTCCACTAATACCCTCACTCATTTTTTTCTGCATTTGATCTTTCCCAAGGTGAGGCAATAAATCACTTATGTAAAATACTGGATCATCATCCTTTTCTCCAATGTTTATTTCAACTCTAGTTCCATCTTCCTTTACAACTACTCCGTGTATTGCCAGTGGTATGCTAACCCATTGGTACTTTTTTATCCCACCATAATAATGGGTATTAAAATAGGCCAATTCGCTATCTTCATATAAAGGGTTAGGTTTCAAGTCAATCCTAGGCGAGTCCATATGAGCACCTACAATATGTAGCCCATCAGCTAAAGGTTTTTCACCAATTACCGCTGCTATAATAGCCTTACCCCTATTAACTTTATATACCTTGTCTCCCTTACTCAACGTTGATAGATTTTCAATATTTTTAAACCCTTCATCTTCCAGTACTTCTATAGAACCTTTAACAAATTCACGCTCTGTCTTATAATCATCTAAGAATTGAGCATATTCACTATTAAACTGAAAAATCTCTTGATACTCTACTTCTTCCATGTCAAACCAGGCATTCTTAGTCTTAAAAAAATTGTCTCCCATTATAATCACTCCCTCTTTAATACTATACATATATTCTTTGTACGGCTCTAAATATTAATAAAATAGTTTTATACTATTAGCTTTAGCCTATTTATACTATGTACTTCATAAAATTTCTTTCAAATATTAAGAACCTTATCTATAATTATATCCCTAAGCCTATAATTTATCAACAAAAAAACCGCACACGGCGGTTTTTTTTTGAAATACTTATTTTATTTATTGTATCAAAAGAATTACGCTTATTTATCTCTACCATCATTTCTATTATTTCCCGCGCCTCCGTCTTCATCCTAGTCTTGTTCTTGGTGTTCTTGGTGGTCTTGGTCTTGGTCTTGGTCTTGGTCTTGGTCTTGGTCTTGGTCTTGGTCTT
>JADQBV010000333.1 GCA_016278415.1 Halanaerobiales bacterium | reverse complement strand
ATTGGTCATTGAATTATATGTCAAAGTATAAGGAATGGCTCTTAAGTGATTATTTTGATGAAGAGACCAAAGAAGAATTAAGAAATATACAGGAAGATGAGAAAGAAATAGAGGACAGGTTTTATAGAGACCTGAACTTTGGAACTGGTGGTATGCGGGGTGTTATTGGTGCTGGTACCAACCGTATGAACAAATATATCATCAGGAAAGCCACTCAAGGTCTGGCTAATTACATAATAAACTATAGTGATGACGGAAGAGGACGGGGAGTTGTAATTGCTTTTGATTCACGGCATAAATCTCCTGAATTTGCCTTAGAGGTTGCTCTTGTATTAGCTGGTAATGGCATTAAGGCATATTTGTTTGATGAACTACGCCCTGTACCAGAACTATCTTTTGCCGTTAGGGAACTGGGAGCTATAGGTGGGATTGTAATTACAGCCAGTCATAATCCACCAGAATATAATGGTTATAAAGTATATTGGGAAGATGGTGGACAGGTAATTCCTGAACAGGCCAAAGAAATTATTGCAGAAATTAATGAAATAGATGATTTTGATCTTGTTAAAAGGATTTCAGAAGATGAGGCTAAGGATGAAGAATTACTTGAGATTATAGGAAAAGAAATTGATGATAGATATATGGAAGAAATGTTAAAGGTGATACCAAATAGGGAGATTGCAGGTAATAAAGGTGATGATATATCAATTATCTATACACCACTCCATGGAACAGGAAATAAGCCTGTAAGAAGGGCCCTAGATGAATTAGGGTTTAAGAACGTTCATATAGTTAAAGAACAGGCAGAGCCTGATTCTGACTTCCCTACAGTTAAAAGTCCCAACCCAGAAGACTTTTCAGCCTTTAAAATGGCTTTAGATATGGCAGAAGAGTATAATTCTGACTTAATAATGGGTACAGACCCTGATTCAGATAGATTGGGAATAGTGGTCAAAGATCAAGATGGGCAATACCAGGCTTTAACAGGCAATCAAGTTGGGGTTCTAATTAGTGAATATTTGTTGGATCAACTAAATAAAGCAAATAAACTACCTGAAGATGCTGTTATTATTAAAACAATAGTAACTACTGAAATGATTAGAAAGCTGACTGATGACTTTGATATTGAGGTTATGGATGTATTGACTGGCTTTAAATTTATAGGTGAGAAGATAAGGGAGTTCGAAGAAAAGGGTAGTAAGACATTTATCTTTGGATTTGAAGAAAGTTATGGATATTTAGCAGGTACCTATGCTCGAGATAAAGACGCTGTTGTTGCTGCAGCTTTAATAGCTGTCATGGCATTATATTATAAAGAGCAGGGGCTTACAATATATGAAAAATTAACAGAACTGATGGAGAAATACGGTTATCATAGAGAAGATCTTTCTTCTATTCGCTTAGAGGGTAAGGAAGGTCAGGAAAAAATAGGAAAAACACTGGCTAAACTTCGTCAGGATAGACCAGATAGTTTCTGTGGTATTAAGGTTGTTCAATATAGTGATTACCAGGAAAGTATATCTTATAATTACCAGACTGGGGAAGAAAGTGATATTGACTTACCTGAATCTAATGTGCTACAGTATAGATTGGAAGACAATAGTGTTTTAACAATAAGACCTTCAGGTACTGAACCTAAATTGAAGATTTATTTTATGGTTGAGGGAGATACTGCTGAAATAGCTGAAGAGAAGTTGGCTAATCTTAAGTCTAAATTCCTTGGTGAGGTTAATGAGATATTGGATGAGGTTTAAGGTTGATAATATTATAAAATGAATATAATTTAAAGAAATCCCCCTAGACGATTGTTAGGGGGATTTGTCGCGATTATATTACTTTTCCTTCTTTTTTCTTTAATTAATCAAAAAAAAAGAAGGAATTGTATATTTATTGTTGAAATAATTTAGTAATATATACATAATTAAGGGAGGTAATGTTAATGTTTAAATATTTAAGGAGATTTGGTTTTTTAACACTTATTATTTTATTTATGGTTATTTTTGCAGCTTGTTCTTCTAGTGGTGGAAGTGATGGTAGTGAGACAACATATTATGATTTAAATATTGCTTTTGATGGTCCAGGAACTGGAAGTGTTGTTAAGGATCCTGATCAAGAACAATATAAAGCAGGAAGTGTTGTAAGTCTTACTGCTTTGCCCGATGCAGGAGCTTCATTCCTTAACTGGTCTGGTTACTTAGATAGTTATAATAGTAATATCCAAGTTAATGTTAATAGTAACATTAATATAATTGCAAATTTTTTAGAAGGTGGCTCTCTTGATCTTTCTAGTACTGGAAATGGGACTACAACTATCTCGAATTTTAATTCAAGTGATAATCTTGTAACTGTTTTCTTTCCTCTGGATGATACAGGGACAACACATACAATAGGGAGATTTGAAGTTAGTAATAATATACAAAGTGCTGTTAGTAATAATTCAAGAAAAGGTATGACTAACAATAGTCAGTATAGTATTACTAGTAAGCATAATTTTGACTCTTACCTGCGTGATATTGAGAGAAAAACATTAAGAGAACATAATTATGGAGAGATACAATATCAGCAAAATGTACCAAAATATGCACCTCAAGTTGGTGATACAGAGAGTTTTTCTGTTCTAGTAGATCCTTCTGCGACTAATTTTGATGCCGCTTTTGATAGTGTGGAAGTAAAATTACAAGCGATAGGGGATAATACTCTAGTGTGGCTAGATAGTAGTGTTGCCCTAACTGAAACTATTGATATTAATAATTTAATAACTCAGTTTGAAGATAGTATAAGACCCACTGATTTGGCTTATTTTGGTCGTGAACCTAATGCTAGCACCTTCCCAGCAATTGCAGTAAATGGGGAAAAGATCAATATTGTATTGGCTGATATGCCAGATGGTGTAGGAGGGTATTTTATATCCTCTGATTTGTATGAGAATACTAATGAACTACCTATATCTAACGAAAGAAAAGCATTTTACGTGGGATATGATCAAGGTGATTACATATATACTGTTTTAGCCCATGAGTTTCAGCATATGATCTATTATAATGAGAAAGTATTAAGTGGGACTCCTGTTATCGATGATACATGGTTAAATGAAGGTTTTGCTATGTTAGCACAAGATTTCACAGGTTATGGATATGAACAAGGTAATACAAGTGTAACTAAGTTAATTAATGGTTATTTATTATGGCCTGAAGAAACGTCTTTAATAGTTTGGGGAGAAATAGGACAAACTGATGGAAATTATGCTGCTTCTTATTTATTTGTCAGATATCTAATGGATCGGTATGGAGAAGATTTCATTACATATCTAAATACATCTCCAAAATCCCCAAGGGAAGACATAGAGGATTATACTGGTTTATCATTTAGACAGCTATTTGAAGACTGGGCATTAGCTGTATATTTCACAGGTAAAGGTCAGGGCTTTAGTAAGTACAAATATACATCTATTACTCTGCCAGAAGTATATGAACTAGATCTGCTACCAAATCAATATGTCGAAAATATTAACGTAAAAGGATGGGGTTTGTATTACTTTAATACTAATTCAGGTACTGGTTCAGATATTAATTTGACAGTAGAGAACGCTTCTACTGCAGGTCAATTTAGGATGAAATCATTGAAATGGTAGGTGTGAAAGACATGAAAATTAAAATGGTTGGAGTTTTAATAATAGTTATAGCACTGTTTTCTCAGTTTCCAGTATTAGCAGATAATAATGTATACTTTACAACTCTTACAGGTCAAGTTAGCATGATGGGGACTTCTCCATTGCTTAAGACAATCTTGGTTACTGATCAAGATAAAATCTTTACATTGTCTGGTGATTTAGCTAGAGAAATAAACAAATTACAAAAAGGTAAAGTACTAGTTACAGGGAAAGTAACAAACTCTTTTTTTCCTAATACAAGCGGTAATATTGAGGTTTTAGACTATTCGCTTATAAGTTCAGGAAATGAAAGAGAAGAGCAATGGGCTCTAGGTACAATATATAGTGCTGGTAATTCCTATGTTTTAATCGATGAGCAACAGAATATATATGAGATTACTAATTTCAAAGAATTAGACTTAGGAAAATTTGATTATGCAAAGTTGCTGTTATTTGGAGAAATTGAAACATATGGAGATCATTATAGTAAAATAAGGGTAGAAGGATATAAGGTTATCAAGCACGAATAATGTTTCAAAGTATTCAAATTCATATGATTATGAAAAGAATATTAAAATGAAAGTAGTTCGTTAAGAACTGAACTGCTTTCTCTCTTGATATAACCTCCCTGAGTAGAGCATTCAGGGAGGTTATATTTTGAGAAGTAAAAATCATTTAGGCAAATGACAGTATTTTTTAAAAAATAAAAATCTGTAAGTACTTAGTAATACACTATATTAATCTGTTATAGAATATTTTTTAATAAAAATAGGTAATTTGCAGGATTATATTAAAATGTGTAGAACTATATAACTAATATGATTATATGTTAACATTTAGTATAATAATTTAGGAGATCAATAAACATAACTACTAGGGGCCATACTTTCTTACATAAATAGATAATAAAGATGAAGGCTGGTATGGCTGTAAGAATTAGTTATTACAAAGGGAGATGATTTAAATTTTTAAACATCAAAAAGTTATATTATTGGTATTATTGCTTATAGTATTTATTTCGATGACTATACTTGCTCAGGCAGATGATTCTGTGGGCAGTAATGAATCGAAAATTGTTGGTATTGCCTGGGAAAATGGCAATGTGGTAAGGTTGGCTGTTGCTAATAGTTCTAATAGTAAAAGAATCTTTACAGTTGGAACAGGTAATTATTATAATGATCAAGCAGTGGCACAGTATTTTAGTGGTGTGACAGTACCTGCAAGATCAGTAGTTGTTAAAAATCTTATTGTACCAGAGAATATATACACAAATAAAAATATCAAATTATCTGCTGAATATATCTATATTAAGGAATTTTCTGAAATACTAAGCAGTATAAAGGTTCAAGATATTACAGGAGAACTTAATTATGGATTTGCTGATTTTCTGATAGAGTCTGGAACTACTGGATATCTTTATTTACTTGGGAGTAGTAGTTTTAAAAATGGTATAGAGACATATTTTAATGTTGACAATAAATACACCGTTAAAGGTACCGATAATACAGAAGAATTAGTATTTCTAGGTATTAATAATTTAGGATTAAATTATATTAATAATTCAAATGACAATAAAGGCACCTTAATTAAGGTATTACCTAGAGGAGCACTATTTGAATTTAAGGTAGAGGAATCGGTTGATGCCAGTATAGGAGTTATTAATATCAAAAAGATAGTGGAGAATGGGGATAGCATTTCTGAGTCCTACATAACTGCACCTGAGTTTTTGATTATGGGGAAAGATATGGAGATAATAGAACAATAGATGTAAAGCTAACAAAGTGTAATAATTTAATATAAATAATTAAATATAAATAATTGTATTATTCGCCCTGTATATCAGCAATTGATGTACAGGGCTTTGTATGCCTTAACTTATAATCCCTTGTATTTCTTTTTCTGCTAACTTAGATTTATTAACTAAATATTTATAAATCTCATTGTTAATCTCTCGTTGCCGTCCAACCAGCC
>JADQBV010000388.1 GCA_016278415.1 Halanaerobiales bacterium | reverse complement strand
CCCTGTATTCAATTAAAACTGGCTGAATTTGTTTGCCATCAAGGGCATATTCTGAAGCCCTTATAATTAAATCAAATCTAGCAACAAGTGAATTCCTCTTTTCAACTGGATTATCTTGACCAAAAGGAACAAAGTATATATTATTAGTGTTTAATAAAACACCTAAATTCTTTGCGTTTAATCCTAGACCATCATTTGTGGCCAGAGCGACTAACACAGGCCTTTCATTACGAAGTTGAGCCTTGGCAGCCATTACTACTGTTTCATCAATAATACCATTAGCAATCTTAGCTAAAGTATTACCAGTACAAGGGGCAATAACTAAAAGATCAATAATCTTATCAGGTCCTATAGGTTCAGCTTTTACAATAGAATTAATAATTGGATTGTTACATATCTCAGTGATTTTATTAATCCATTGTTCAGCTGCACCAAATTTAGTGTCATTATTCAATACAGTCTCTGATATAATAGGTACTAGATCAGCACCTAAATCCTTTAACTTTTCTAAAACTGGAATACTCTTTGCAAGTGTACAATGAGACCCAGTCATAGCATAACCTATTCGTTTGTTTTTTAAATCCAATTAAAACAACCTCCTTAAACCTAGCAAAAAACATATGTTATTTATTAATAATGTTAGGGATGATTTCTGCAAGGATTTTTCCTGCTGTAACAGGTGCTACTTTACCTGGTAAACCGAGAGCTTGAATTGCTTTAATACCCATTTGATCAGCCGCTTTAAAATCAATGCCACCAGGAGAAGAAGCTAGATCAATAATCAAGGTATCTTTATTCATTAATGAAATGGAATCACTATTAACAATTTTCTTAGGAACAGTATTAAATATAATCTCCATAACTGGTAGATGTTCCTCCAGTTGATTATATGTAATCATCTTTAACCCTAAGTCTATTCCGCGAGCAACCGCTGCTTTATCTCTGGTCACAGCATAAGATTCTGCACCTAATGCTTTTAGTCTCCATGCTAAAGAAAGGCCAACTTTACCTAAGCCATATGTCAATATTTTGCTTCCAAAGATAGTTTTGTCGGATTCCTCAATAGCTATTTTAATAGCCCCTTCTGCTGTTGGAATAGCATTCATAATAGCAAGGTCATCTAAGCGAGCCAATTCTATATATTGAATTAATTCATCTTCCATAATTTTCTTAACTTTTGGTTTAGCTATTCCAATTAAAAATAAGCTGTCTTTTTTTAATAGTTGGAAAAACTCCTTTGTTAATTGTACTTTATTTTTAACAAATGTGGCTTTTAGAATACCATTTTTGTCAGTGCTCGACATCGGTGCTATAACCACTTTTTTATTGTCAACAACCTTTTTAAGATCTGTATAGCACGTAATATTTGGATGCTCAATATGATCTTCTGTAAGGACAGATAATTCGTACCCTCTATCTGCTAAACATTTAATCATCACTTCTTCTCTCTTGTCACCACCGATAATAGCTATCTTAATTTTCTTTTCCTCCTTCCCAACAATATCAATAAGAATACAATATAATATATGTACTTAGGTTTAAGGAAGTGCATAGTATTTAGTATTAATCAAGTAATTTCTCTAAGCCATAAACTAATCCTGAAATTTCATCAATTTTTTCTAAGGCAAGCCTAACACCAGGCATGAAAGATTTTCTGTTATATGAGTCATGTTTTATCAAAAGACTTTGTCCCTCAGCGCCAAACATTACCTCCTGGTGAGCTACGAGACCTGGTAACCTAACACTATGTACTTTTATGCCATCTGCATCCGCTCCACGTGCTCCTGGTATCTTTTCAATTTCATCAATTTTTTTATGCTGTAGTTTTTTTCTATTCTTATTAATTAAATCAGCAGTTTTAATTGCTGTACCTGATGGGGAGTCAACTTTTTGGTCATGATGTAACTCAATTATTTCTACATCGTCAAGATATTTTGCAGCTTCAGCAGCAAATCTCATCATAAGTATAGCCCCTATAGCAAAATTAGGTACAATTAAGGCATTGACATCATTCTCTTTGCACAATTCATCAATACTTTTTAAATCGACATCAGTAATTCCGGTGGTACCTACAATCATACTAACACCATTTTTTAAAGCTATTTTAATATTATCCATTACAACAGATGGTATAGTAAAATCAATTATTAAATCTGGCTGTGTTTCCTCTATAGTTTCATATAAATCTTTTTTAATTAGCATCGGATCTTCATCAAGGGCTAATATTTCCATAATATTCTCCCCGATATTACTATGATCACAAACACCCACTAATAAATCATCAGATTCTACAACAGTTTTTACTACTTCTTGGCCCATTCTTCCACAAGCACCATTAACTACAACTCTTTTTGCCATTTTTAAATCCCCTTTCTGTTTTCGTTCATAATTAACTTTTACCGTTCATCTCCATATTAGTATATCAATTTAGCTCTGACTACTCAATTTTCCATTTCCTAAATTACTATTGCCCAATCAAAAAAATTAGAATCACTTCATCCATGAAAATATCTAAGTCTTAGATAAAAAATTCACCCTGAAAGGAACTCCTTTTATCCAAATAGCTAAACTGTTACTAGTTTATTATAACATTATTTTTCGCTCTGTCTAGAAAAAGGCACAAATTATAGAATAAAATTAGTCTAAAACCATCACACTATTAAAAGAAATGAAATATAAGGGGGAAAAAAATGCAAAATAATTATAAACAACGTGTAGCTTATTTTTGTATGGAATATGGACTTGATCAACAATTACCACTTTATGCTGGCGGACTAGGGATTCTTGCAGGAGATTATTTGAAAGCGGCCTATGAAATTGACGCACCAGTTGTAGGAATAGGTATCCTTTGGTGGCAAGATTACACCAAGCAATTAATTGGAGATGATGGATACCCGTATGATACATACCCAATTCATGATTTTAGTCTTCTAGAAGATACTGGGAAAAGCATCAATATTCAAATTGGTGTAGAAGATGTTAATTGTAAAATATATAAAGCAAATCAATTTAAAAACAAAGATTTATATTTATTAGATACTGGTAAACCTGGTAGTAAATTTGGATGGATTACAGATAAATTATATTCTGGCAATAATTACAATCGAATTGCTCAAGAAATGGTTCTGGGAATCGGTGGAATACGTGCATTACGAGAATTAGGAATTGATGTTGATCTTTATCACTTTAATGAAGGGCATGCATCCTTTGCCGCCTTTGAATTAATTAAAGAAAAAATGGATAATGAAAATAAAAGTTTTGAAGATGCACTTAAAATAGTAAAAAATAAAATTGTATTTACCACTCACACTCCAGTATCAGCAGGAAATGAAGCCCATGATCTAAATCTCTTAATGGAAATTGGGGCTAATAATAATTTAACTTATCAACAGTTAAAACTAATAGGCGGGAATCCATTTAACATGACAGCAGCGTGTTTACACATGGCTAAAGTTGCCAATGGTGTTTCAGAAATACATGGGGAAACAGCTAGAAATATGTGGAAGCACTTAGATGATTCAGCACCTATTCTATCCATAACAAATGGTGTCCATAGAAAAACCTGGCAAGATAAAAAAGTTAATGATGCATTTCAAGATCATGGTGACCTTTGGGCGGCACATCAAGATGCTAAAAAGGATTTAGTAAATTATGTTGCCAAAAAGACTGATGCTCATATGAATCCTGAGAATCTAATAATTGGATTTGCTCGAAGAGCAGCCCCATATAAACGTAGTGAATTAATTTTTAGAGATACTAATAAAATTGAAGACCTTTTAAAAACAGGAAAGATTCAGTTGCTTTTCTCTGGAAAAGCCCATCCAAATGATCATTATGGTAAGGATATAGTTGCCACTTTAGTTAAGATGGATCGAAAATATAAAGATAGTGTTGTTTTTCTAGAAAATTATGATATAGAGATTTGTCAACATTTAATTCAAGGAGTAGACATCTGGCTTAACAATCCAAGAAGGCCAATGGAGGCCAGTGGTACTTCTGGTATGAAAGCAGCTATGAATGGGGTTCTAAACTTAAGTGTATTAGATGGTTGGGTTGCCGAAGGTCCAGAACATGGCGTAAATGGATGGATTATTGATAATGTCTTAGATCAACTAGATAATCATTTAAGTGAAGATGAAAAAGATTTGCGTGCTTTATATAAGATATTGCGTGAAGAAGTAATACCTATTTATTATGATGATAGAGATCGATGGATTAAGATGATGAGAGCTAGTATTGCAATGTCTCATCACAAATTCTCAGCAATAAGAATGCTAGATGATTACTATCAAAAAATGTATAAAACAGAAGGTGATAAAAACAATAATTACAACAATACCACTTTTAAAAGAGAAAATAATAGGGTTACAGTTACGATAGAATAAGTGGAGAAGATTCCTATTGGTTCTTCCCCATTTCCGTTGGCAGAAAACGCGATAATTTTTATTAATTAATCATAGAAGAGCTAATTTAAACAGTTAGCTCTTCTACTTTATTTTTTAATTTTCCATAATAATTAGTTCCCCATACTCCGATGACTATTAAAATTCCACCTACAATCTGAAACCAGTAAAAATTTTCACCTCGTATAAATACCCCTGCCAGTATTGAAACTATTGTTGTTAAATTGGCAAAAACTGCTGATTGAGCTGCTTCTATTTTTGAAAGTGTGAAATTCATCATAAAAAAAGCCACAACTGACGAAAGTATCCCTAAGTATAAAATAGAGAGTAAAACCTCTATATCAAATAGTGGTGACATATATGAGTAAAACCCACCAGTATGCTTAATAAGAGCAAGGGTATTAAAAAATATTGCACCTGACCACATCATTAGATAAGTAATCTCTACAGGTTTAAAACTTAAAGATAATTTTCTGGACAATATATTATATATTCCAGCCATTAGAACAGCACCAAGCAAATAAATAATTCCGATAAGCTTCCCAGACTGTCCACTATTGTCCCTCATTAAGACAATAAACAATACTCCAGCAACTGAAAGTATAATAAAAGGAATTTGAATGAGAGCTGGTTTTTCTTTTAAAAATATTGCCGCTAGTATTGTTACAAAAACAGGAATAAGCGCAATCATCATCCCAGCCTCGGAAGAAGTTGTCATAGCAATACCTAGTGTTTCAAAAATAAAGTATAAACCTGGCTGGACAACTGCAAGTAGGATTAACAATCCCATTTTTTTACCTTTGAAATTTATCTTAATTATATTTAGCACTACTAAAAAAGATAAAGATATAGCTGCAACACTGAATCTAAATGCAAGTAAGTGAAATGGTTCCAGAAGTTCCAGCGCCTCTTTTGTAAACATAAAAGAAAAGCCAAAAATACTTGAAAAGGTTAATCCTGCAATATATGGTAAATATTTTTTCATGTGTATTCCTCTCAATCGTCTATAATTAAAGGTCTTACATAATTAACTCACGTTATATAATTAAAATAGGTTCTTCTCCATTTTAGTCGGTGGGAACCGTCCGATTATTTTCCTATGACGACCTCGACGGTCTAATCTCTAAATTAAGATTGCGTTACTAAAAAGAGAATTTAGAGGCACTTCATTCATGAAAAAGTCTAAACCCCAGTTACTCCTTCAATTAAGAAGCAACA
>JADQBV010000069.1 GCA_016278415.1 Halanaerobiales bacterium | reverse complement strand
TTTAGCTGAAGATTTTTACAAATCCCTCATTAGACCAGAGGCAAGTCAAAAAGAACTACTATGGGTTAGTCGAGCGGCTGTGGCTTTGGTTACAATAATAGGTGTTTTCTTTGCTTTATCAGGTGGCACAATTCTTGATATTGTGTCATATGCCTGGGCAGGTTTAGGGGCATCCTTTGGACCAGCTATCTTATTCTCCCTATTCTGGCGTAAGACTAGTAGGAATGGTGTTCTTACAGGTATAATTAGTGGTGGTATTGTGGTAGTTCTTTGGAAAAACTTCTTTGCCTATACTGGGCTTTATGAAATAATTCCAGCCTTCTTCATATCTGCTCTGCTTATTTATTTAGTTAGCCAATTTGGAGATGGACCGACAGAAGAAGTAGAGAAAGAATTTGAAACAGCTATGAAACCACTAGCAAATGAGTAGAACTGTTATTAGGTGATGATATTCACCTTCTAATATTACCTAAATAAGATGAAATGGCCTCAGGGTAAAAGACCCTGGGGCTTTATCAGCTTTGAGTGATTTTAACTTATTAATTAGTAATACGAATATAACAGGATTTAGCGAACATTTGTTTTAATTTTGTTGATTCTTTTATATAAATGTGATATTATTATAATAACTGGTACATAAGGGGGGAATACATATGAGTGATAAAATGGATCAACTTCTTAATGGATTCTATGAGTTCAGAAAATCGATAGAAAGCAGTTTGGATAAACTAGAAGATAAAGTAGATAAACTAGATAATAAAGTAGATAAACTAGAAACAGAAATAAATAAAAGATTTGATGATTTTGAGTATCAATTTAAAGACTTCCTGAAAGATTATAGAACTGTGAGAACATTAACCGGTGAAAACATGCGAGATGTTGGAGATCTTACTGAAAGAGTGGAAAAATTGGAAGTCTCTTAAATAAGTAACCCTGTTGTAGGTAGTCTCCTCTAACAGGGTTTTTATATTATATATAGACTAATAGGTTGGCATCCTCCCCGCCAATTATTATAGGTTAGACTTTCCCGGATATTATTATTAGGTGATTTGATTTTGCTAGCAAGATGATAGTGAAAGTGGCAAAAGATATATTATGAAGGTGGTATGTTATTATGAAGAACGAAGGTATTAGTAAAATTAGGACAATAACTTCTGTATCTGATGATCCATGGTACAATCTTGCTTTTGAGGAGTATTTGTTAGGACAGGTTCAGGAAGGTGAAGTAATATTATATTTGTGGCAAAATAAGGATACAGTTGTTATCGGTCGAAACCAAAATGCCTGGAAGGAATGTCGCTGTCAACTTCTAGAAGAGAATGCTGGTAAGCTAGCTCGTAGATTGTCTGGTGGTGGAGCGGTTTTTCATGATTTGGGTAATCTCAACTTTACTTTTCTAATGGATAGGAAACTATATAATCCGCCCAAGCAATTACAGGTCATTTTAACAGCTGTTAAGATGATGGGGATTGAAGCAGAGTTCTCCGGGCGTAATGATCTTGTTGTGGGTAATAAGAAATTTTCTGGGAACGCCTTTTATTTTACTGACCAAACTGCATACCATCATGGGACAATATTGATTGATTCTGATTTTAGTAAGTTAGTCAAATATCTACAGGTTTCTAAAGAAAAAATACAGTCAAAGGGTATTGATTCTGTTCGTTCAAGGGTAGTTAATTTAAAAGAGCTAAACACTGATTTGACTATAAATGCTATGGAACAAGCATTAAAGGAGTCATTTGTAAATAATTATAAAGCATCAAGAGCTGAGCATATAAATAACCTTGGTAGTAAAATCGTAGATCCTTCTCAAATGAAGGAATTAGATGAATTATATGAAAAGTATTCTTCCTGGGAATGGAGATTTGGTAATAGTCCTAATTTTGACATTACATATGAAGAGCGGTTTGAATGGGGTGGGTTAGAATTGTGCTTTACTCTAGAGAATGGTATTGTAGAAGAGGCTGTTATCTATTCAGATGCTATGGAGTCTAAATTGTTAAAACTGCTATCAAAAGAATTCACAGGGATCCCATTCCGATTAGAAGAGTTTATTAAATGTATAGATATGACTGAAGATAATATGGAGGAAGGCTCTACTGAAGAGGGTTTTGGTTCTAAGTACACGGAGATAATGGATGATATAAGGAGCTGTCTTAGAAAGCGTGATTGGTAGTTGATAATGGTATCGGGCTGGTACTGCAATAGCAGGAGTTGCAACAGGTGGTGGAGGCGGAGCTACTGAGTAATTAAGATGAAGGGTATATTTAAAATAATTATAGATAAAGACAGGAGCCTTATAGGTTTCTGTCTTTTTTCATGTGACTTATATATTTAATTAATTTTCTGACAAATATTGCAGGATTTTTGTGAAATTTGGCGAAATAGAACATAAGAATAGTATAAAAGTCCCGAAATGCTTCTATTTCTTAAATGGTCCCAAAATTAAGGAGATGATATTATTGAATAAAATTATAAAGAATAGATGTGGAATAAACTTAATCATATCTTTAACATTTGCTATTATTTTAATTTTTTTAAGTATATTTACTGATATATCAACGGTATCTGCAAATGATTCGGCTGAAAATTACTCTATATCTGAAGATATGCTGATGGTTGGTATGATAGACTTAACCCTATTGTTTAATGATCTTTCAGCTAATATAAAGGATATAGATATTGGGGATGAATTTAAGGAGAATATAGTTGTTAATGGTAGAACTGCTTTCTTTCTTAAGGGAAAAATAAAGGGCAAATACCTAATAACTGTAAAACTGGATACTGGTCAAGGGGAAATAAATGACATCTGGGAAGGTCTCTTTAGTCAGAATACTGATAATACCATAAGTCGAATTGATCCTGATAAATATTATCCTATTTATGGAGATGATTCCTCAGTAATAAATATGGTCGATAGTCAAGGGAAACTTTATCTTGATTTGGCCTGGGACAATACAGAAATGTTATGGGGGAACTATCGAATTAATATAAATGATAAGCGACTATTAAATTATAATCGTAGTCTTTATGGATTTACGTTTAAAACGGAACTTAAAGAGTATAATTCGCAAGATGAGAATATGGATATAGACAGTAAAGGTAAAGAAGATGGACTCAATAGGGATAAGGAAGAACAGCTAGAAGGAGATAGGCAAAAAAATAGTGAGAAAATGGATATTAATAAAACAGATAGCCAAACAAGAATAATGGGTTTTTGGTCAAAGCCAGAGAGTGTACATACATATAATGAATTGGAAATGACTGGTGGCATGTTATATTATTTAAAATATGGTAATCTGCTTATAGGAACAGAGAAGATTAAAGTAGAAATCCGTGATAATCTTACTGGAGAGATTGAAGAAAGCAAAGAATTAACTGTTGGACTTGATTATAAAATAGATTATCTTTCAGGGAGAATTATACTAATAAATAATGCTTCTGGAATTGAATATTTATATGATGAAGAAGATGAACAAAGTGCTTATCTAATAGCTAACTATGAATATGAACCGATTGAAGATATTGATAAGCAGTCTAGTTATGGGTTTAATTTGGTAGCTGAAGAAAAAGGTGCTAAAATTAGCGGTACATATACAACAGAGACAACAGCTGCTGGCAAGAGATACATATCTAAAGGAATAGCCTATAACTATCAAAATAATAATTCTAATACCATATTAGAATGGGCTAATTCCCAGAATCAACTAGCAAACCAGTATTTTTCAGAGGATGGTGGTATGACCTATAATCTAATAAATACTACAGCTGATGTAGATAGTGCAAATGCCTATCTGGTACAATATGAGACTAATCTAAATGATATCAACTCAAGCTTTCCTGGGGTTGATATCAATGTAGTATATAGTCATAAAGATAAAGGTTTTTCCAACCAACAGAAGGGTATTGAAGAGGATACAGATAGTTTGAATCTTGAGTTGACTGGTGGTAATGAACAAACATCATATACTACAAGATATTATTGGGAGAGAAAGAATGACAGCGGAAAGACTGACATTATAGATTTAAAAGTTACTAATAAAGTAAATGATAAGTTGAAATTATCAGGACAATTGAGACAGAAGGATATCAATCAACATAATCAATTAAACAGTCAGCTTAGTACTGAAATAGATTTTAGATATCAGTTAGATAAGGACAAAGAGATATATGGTAGTCAGGAGTTATCTCTTAAAGGTGATAAAATCAACAACACCACCCTGGGAGCTAAAATAAAACCACGGGATAATATTACTCTTGATGCAGCTATTACTATGGACAACAGTAGTCATACTGAAGATAGAGATACTCTAAAACTTGGTGGGAGTTATCATCATGAATATGGAGAGGTATACTCAGCCTTTGTCACAAAGGGTTCAGGTAATAACTCCATGTTACTGGGTGGTAATACTGCTATTAATGATAATACGGACCTATATATAGAACAAAAAACCACAAATAATGTAGATGAAGATAGTAAATCTAATATTCTTGGGATTAAACATGATATTAATGATAAGTGGTCTTTAGCCCTCGATTATAGTAGGAGTAATGTAATTAAAGAGGATGATACTGAAGTGAATCGGGATATAATTACTCCAGCAATTGTTTATAGAGATGAAGATATGACTTATAAGGCTAAAATGGAATATCGCCGTGATTTAGGTGAAGAGAATTTGAAACAGTACGTACTTACATCAGGTATAGATATGGCATATAACCAAGAGTTATCTGTTCTATTTAATTTGGATTATTCCCTAACTGAAAGAGATAATGATATAGATAAAAAGGATAGTTTTACAGAGGCGCAGTTTGGACTGGCTTATCGTCCTATTGAAATTGATAGACTAAACCTTCTTGCTATGTACACCTATCAGGAGGAATATAAACCAGAAGATCAGGAGAACAGAGCAGAATATAATGAAAGATCAAATATATTCTCCATTGAAGGTATTTATGACCTGAATGCCAGATGGCAATTAGGAGAAAAGCTAGCCTGGAAGAATAGCCAGCTTATATCAGATGATATTGATGTTAGCAGTGATACCTATCTCTGGATTAACCGATTGTGCTACAAGGGAGTAGATGATTGGGATATTTATGGTGAATATCGTATCCTTGAAAACAAACAGGCTGAAGATAGGAAAAGTGGACTCTTGCTCGGGGTTAACAAAAAATTAAATGATACGCTCAAATTGGGTGTAGGATATAACTTTACTGACTTTAATGATGATTTGACTGATCTTGATTATAGACATCGTGGGTTATTTATTAACTTAGTGAAATCATGGTAGTGGAGTAGGTTTTCTATATAATTTTAATCTATTAGGATATGACATTATAATAATTTATGAAAAAGGATAAATATAATTACTGGGGGTTTTGAGATGAAAACGAGTCTGCGAAAAGGGATATTAAGGACAGAATTAATTATAAAAGTAATACTATGTTTAGTGTTATTTCTTTCATTTAGTGGTTTAGTAATGGCGGCATCAGATACTATTGTCATCGATAATGATAATCAGAATAATGCCCATACTGGAAGTGCTGATGGAGATATGGATTATTATCTAAGTAATAATGCATCCATTTATCCAATAGAGATTTCTTTTAACCTGGATCAGTTACCAGTTGAGAGTGCTAGTATTGCAATCAAAGCCTATGATGTCGATGAAGAATCTGGTGAAATGGATTATGTTTTTATTAATGATAGTCCGGCAGGTCCTGGACAGGCTGGTAGTTCTATTGGTTATCTTTCTGGTAATAATGGTATCTGGAATACTACGGTTCTGGAGATTCCTCTTTCAAAACTCCAGTTAGGAGAAAATACCATTACCATTACTGTAACTGATTGGTGGTGTGTCCAGATAGATTGGGTCCAACTTATTTTGGACGGAGGGGCAAGTGACCCCAACATTTCTACATTTTCAATTAGCCTGGACGAAGCAGTACAGAGTGGAAATAATGTAGAAATTAATGCTAGAGTAAATATAGAGCAGAGTAGTTCAACAGAATATTATACTGAATATATGCTGACAAATGAGGATGGAGATAATCTATCATCCAGTTTTGGTAGTGCCAGTAGTGAAGAGACTACAACCCTATCAATGCCGCTTAATTCCCCTTCGGGTACATATACAGTTACAGGTTTGATTAAAGATAAAACTACCGAGATAATTAAGGCCAGTGATAAGGTTACTTTTAATTTTGTTCAAAACCAGGTGCCGGTTTTTGGTCCCAGGTTTAGTTATACTCTCAAACCATCATCATTAACTAATAATAATGTAAATATTCAAGTTGTGGCCACCAATGATAGGCCTGAAGACACAAAAAATGTACGGATATTACATAGTGGTATGGATATTACCAGCAGTACCCTGGCTAATGAAACCACTGCTAATTTGACTGTCGGTATCAGTGGTTTATATGAATTTGAAGTTGAGTTTACAAGAAATGGCCAGGTCCGTTCAAATATTTATGAAGTGTTAGTATCAAATATTGATAAAATCCCTCCTACAATTACTATAAATAATAATGTTTCTGTTATGGAGGAAACCCCTGATGCTGATGTATTAAATTTAATTAGAAAAGCATTTAGTCTTTCAGATAATATTTCCATTAATCCTAATTCGCACACAATTACTCCAGATAGTAATTTGGCTCAGACTACTGCTGATAAAACTATAACAATAGCAGCACAGGATACTGCAGGAAATGAGTCTACTGAGCAGATTACCCTCTCAGTGAAAGCAAAACCCCTGCAGATAACACAGGCTGTCCCCGCTGTTGATACAGGTAATTTGACTGCTTCTCTGTCAGCTACTCTTGATTATACCGGTGGTTTTGACTTTAGCGAAAGCGGCTTTGTCTGGGGAGTATCGCAGAACCCAACAGTTGAGGTAAGCAATGGTAAGACTTCAGTAAGCGGTGGACTTTTCAAGGGAGAAAGTATTACAGGGACTGCAAGCAATATCGTAAAAGGTGTTAATTATTACGTACGAGCCTATGTTAAGGCTGATGGAACCTATTATTACAGCAATCAGATGGGTTTCGATATAGGTGCACCTCAGTATGGTAGTTTTAATGTGGCTAGCAGTGGAAATATCCCGTCAACTGGAGGTACAGCTACATTCACCATTAGTCGTTCATCTGCTGAGACTGAAGGTAGTCAGACTGTTTATTACCGTACAATTAATGGAACTGCTGTTGGAGGAACACATTTCCAGCACGAAAATGGTAGTATAACTTTTGCCGATGGTGAGTATAGTAAAACAATTAGTGTATCTGTTAATGGTGTTTCCCAACAATATGGTAGTTATCCTGCTACAGCTTATCAGAATGCAGACCGGAGTTTTTATCTTGAAGTATACAAAGTAGACGGTGGTGCAACTGTAGGAACTAATAATAGGACAGAAAAGTTTATAGATCTGGATAGCGCAAAACAGGCATATAGCGTGGCTTATAACCAATATAATAGTGTTGGAAATGTAGATAAGACTTCTAGATTTATTACTGATGATGGTTATGGCAGTAATGATACTGATAGTGTCAGTTTTAGTAGTATTCAGAGTACTGATTCAACTTATTTGGATGCTACTACGGACTACTATGGGTTGAAGTTTGATATAAGGGTAGAGGAAGATGATGATGGGTATCAATGGATACAGGTTAATGATGGTGGTACAGAATTATTTTTTACTAAGTTTGAACACAATACCTCTGGTTATGATTCAACAAGTAAAGTATATACATTCCCTATGTCAGACTCTGAGGCAAGAGATATTTACTCAAGTTCTCGTGTTACAGAGATTAGATCTGAATATTCACTAATTGGTAACTATGAAGCTATTGATATTGGAAATACAAGAACGGTAGGGCTTAAATATGATGCTTCTGGAGAAGGAGATGATGATTGGCATAAAGATGACTTTTATCCATCTATACGTGCTTTTGATACAAGAGAACCCCAGCTAGTAGGTATTGCACCTATGGCCGGTGGTACTTATGCCTATGGAGACGAGATTTATATCAGTCTTATTTTTGATGAAATAATTGGTGTTGCCCCAAGTGGTGTAACAATTGATACTAATCTTTCTAGTAATTCATTTACTTATGTAGCTGGTAAGGACACTAATGTGCTGGTTTTTAAAGGAACAGTAGATGTTGATGGACAAACATTTTCTTCTGTTCAGGTCAGCGACATTAATATTAAGAGTACTATTGATGACCTGGCGGACTATAGTGGTTCAGATACCAGTACTACATCTGCTAGTACAGCAGTTTCTGCTAATACTATCCGTCCATCTATCAATTTTACAGGAAGCAGTAGTGGAACCTTACCAAGGCATAATGCAGATGTCAATATTAGCAATGCATTTTCTGCCAAATATGCCTGGTCTCAGACTACAAATATGCCTGCCGCTGGCTGGATGGATTTTTCAAATACAGCAGGAGAAGTTTTGACAGAGACCCTTACTGATGGCACCTGGTATCTACATGTATTGACAACACATAGCAATAGTAATACACGTTGGGCATACCATTCTTTTGACTTTGAACAGCCTACGATGAGTCTAGCGCTTGATAATACCAATTGGGCCCAGAGTAGAGAGATAAATTTAGCTGTAACAAATAGTGTAAATGCACCGGTAACTGTTGAAATGATAGGTCCTGAAACAGGCACCTATAATTCAAGTCAGATAATTAATGTAACAACAGATGGCAACTATACATTTACTTTAACTGATGGTTTTGGTAGTAAGATTGTTAAGTCTGTTGAAGTATCCAAAGTAGATATTACAAGTCCTGCAATTAACATAAATGAATACGGAGATAATTCAATTGTTTATACATCGCTGGATTTCGCAGTTGCTGCTTCAGATGAGCTTGGAGGTTCAGGTCTGACTTCTTTGAAATATGCCTGGTCAGATAGTACAACAATACCAGTATCTGGTTGGACAGCATTGGCAGTTAACGGTGGGACGATTCCGACATATGATACGGCAGGAACTGCATATCTACATCTTAGGGCTGTCGATAATGCTGGGAATACAAGCAATGTATATTCTCTGGGATATACTGTAATAAATAATATACCACCGACTATGGAAGTAGTATTCACAAATGGTAGTTTAAGCGACTGGCAGCATGGCAGTATTTCCCTTGACTATACTGTTACTACAGCAGTTGGAGCGGGAGCTATTTCATTTATTAATGCAGCTAATAATAGATTAGAGGGCACCAATCTTCCTTCGAGTTATCCTGCCAGTGTTGATGTTACTAAAAATGGTTTATATACACTTATAGCTGTAGATGAAAATGGGTTAAGTGGTACAGATACTATTTTAGTCAATTATTTGGATAATGAAGCCCCAACTGCATCCTTTTCCTTTGGTTCAGGTGAGTCAGCATCTAGCTGGGCCCAGCAGAAGACTACCACAATAACTGTCAATGACAATACCAGCCCACAGCTTGATCCAGATGGGAATATTACTGGATATAGTGGTAGTGGAGTAAGTTCAATTGAATTAAAAGAAGGGGATAGTGGTAGTTATAATATAATAAATAATGGAGATAGTTTTACTACAAGTCATGATATAACTTATTATATTCGTGTTACAGATCAGGTTGGTAATGTTAAGGAGTACACCTTACCTATTGTTGGTCTTGATACTACAGCTCCTACTGTCAGTATGACTACTCCTACAGAATGGCAGGGCTCGGTTTATTCAGCTGTAGTTAATAGTTCTGATGATTACAGTGGTGTTAAATCAATACAATATGCAGTTGCAGCTAATAATTCTACTGTTCCCGAAAGCCTGAGTGTGCTTCCGCAAATAAGCGGTAGTATTGATATATCGGCACAGGGTAGTAACTATGTTTATTATTTGCTTACCGATTATGCTGGAAATAAGACTTCCGGATGGTCAGATGAAATTAAGATAGATACTGTTAAGCCGCAACTAAATAATAAAGCTGATAAAGGAACTATTGATGGAGAACTATATAATTCCGGCGAATGGACAAATGAAAATATAGTATTTAGTCTCAGTAATGATATCTCACAACTCTCGGGGACTACTTATAAAGTTAGTATCGCTGGAGGGACATGGGAGACTATAAATGATACTTATACTATTACAAATGATACTAATGCTGAATATCGCTTTAAAGCGGTAAGTGGTGGTGGTATTGAAAGTGATATTAGCAGTTATATTGTAAATATTGATTCAATTGCACCTACAATTACCTTAAATCCTGTCATTACAGAGCCTACTAATCAGAATATTACTATTACAGCTGACATTAATGATAATATAGGTATTAATATTATGAAGTGGGCAAGTGGGGCTCAAAATGTAGCATATTTTGCTACTGATGGGACTACCTTAAGTGGAATGGAATTTGATGTTTCAACAAATGATAGCTACACTGTATATGCCATTGATGAAGCGGGCAATGAAATAGTTGAAACTATTGATATTAGTAATATTGTCAGAACACCCCCAACTGTTAGATTTGAAACATCTGCAGCTACTCAGGGTACAAAGGTAATACTTGATACGACATCACCAGCAGTAGTTTCCACAGCTGAATACCAGTGGACAACAAGTGCTACTTTTCCGACAAGTGGAAGCTGGACCTCATTTGACTCAGGTGATATTTTAACACAAAGTAGTGATACAGAGTATTTACACATTAGAGTTATTGATAATGCGGGAAATCTAAATGAAGTGACCTCCAATTCAGAATTTAGTTGGGGACCAGAATCTCAGGAAGAGGGTTTAGTATTAAGCTTTACAGATACTTCATCATCGTCTTTAGGTGATATAGTCTCTTGGGAATGGGATTTTGGGGATGGTAATACATCAAATGTTCAGAATCCATATCATAGCTATGCGGATAATGGTAGCTATACAGTAATACTAAAAGTAACAGATGTTGAAGGTAATATAGATATTATACGCCATATATTAAGTATAATAAATGTAGCACCAACAGCAATAGTGAATGATAACAGTCCAGTAGATGAGGGCCAACCAGTGACATTGACACTAGGACAAACTGACCCTGGAACAGCGGATACCTTCACATACTCTTATGACTGGAATAATGATGGTGATTATACAGATCCGGATGAAATAACCAATAGTAGTAATAATACAGCGAGTTATACCTTTAAGAATTATGGAAAACATACTGTAGGAGTAAAAGTAACAGATGACGATGGGGCCAGTGATATAATGGTGACTACAGTTACAGTTAATGATGTAATACCTACTGTAAAGATGGAGAACATAAGCGGAAACGAAGGGGATAGTCTCACACTAACAGCCTTAAGCAGCGGATATAGTGAAGATAGCTATGAATATAGATTCTTGGATGATACTGATAATGGTATTCTTCAGGACTGGTCAACATCCAACACATATATTAATGCTCAGGATGATGAAGGTATTCTAGGAGTTAGGGTTGAGATACGTGATGAGGACGGGGATAACCCGGATGATGTCGATGATAGTACGTTAGCTAATATGACCTGGAACAATGTGGCTCCAAATGCTGAAGATATGACAGTTACAACTAATGAAGATAATCATTATATCTTTAGCTTAGAAGACTTTGGATTCAGTGATATAACTGGTGTAGATACAATGGATCGGGTTATGATAACAGCATTAGAAAGTAACGGATCACTTGAACTAAGGATTAATGGAGATGAGAATCAGCAGTTAGTTATTAATGAAGAAATAAATAGAGCAGATATAGAGGTTGGTAACTTAGTCTTCATACCAGAAGCAGATGCTAATGGGAATGGATATGACAGCTTCCAGTTTAAGGTACATGATGGGACAGATTATAGTGAAAACAGTTATACTATGACTATAGATGTAACAGCAGTAAATGACACATCAGTACTAGATCAAATTGGGGACAAAGTTGTAAGGGAAGGTGAAAAGTTAAATTTCAAAGTTGTTGCAAGAGATATTGATACTGCAAGTAGTGAATTAACGATTGAAGCAAATGGGTTACCTATTAAAGCCAGCTTCGAAGAAGACAGTAATCAAGGTGAGGATATTAATATTATTAAGGGAGAATTTAGCTGGCAGCCTTCTTATGACGTAGTACAGGATAAGAAATTTAAAGAATATGAAATAATCTTTATCGTATCTGATGGGGAATTAAATGAGCCGGAAACTGAAACTATCATAATTATAGTGAATAATGTAGAACGCCCCCAAATGGTCTTTAAAAAAGAAGCCATAGATACTAACGGAGGCGGTGTATTACTGCCTGATGAAGAAATAACCTACCGGATGACGTTAACTAACATTGGTCAGGTAGCATTAGAGAACGCTATTATACAAGCCTCTATACCTTCAAATACAAAATATGTGCAGGGTTCAACAAAACTTAATGGTGTATTAGTTGACGACATAACAGGTGAAACTCCTTTGGTTAAAGGAATGTTAATAAACAGCCCTGGTGCAGAAAAAGGCCTTGTACTAAACACAGCAGATAGTGAAGTGATAGTAGAATATACTGTGAAGATTAGTCCTGTAGTTGTTGCCGGAACTGTTATCTCTAGTCAAGGAGTGTTATCTGGAAAAGGGGTTAATTCAAATCCAATCAAACCGATATTAAGTGATGATTCAGCTACAGAGAGTAAAAGTGATGCAACAAAGAGTATTGTTGGGAGTAATCCTGTTATTAATGCGTCTAAGACAGTTTCTTTAGTCCCTGATACAGAGGGAGAGTTAGTCGCCAGTGAAGAGTTTAGCGCTAATGATGAAGTTAGTAGTGGTGATATCTTAAGGTATTCAGTTACAATATCCAATATAGGCTATGGAACAGCAACTGGAGTTAGATTAGTAGATAAGATTCCTGAGAATACTAGTTTTGTAGGGTTTAGTAATGCTAATAATGTGGATGGTAACATTGGAGCAGTATCTATAATTACTACTACAACTGGTGAAGAGATGAATGCAGATCTGCCATATCATATAAATGATAAAGGAGAAATAGTAGTAGAAATAGAAAAATTAGAACAACAGACAAGTGTTAATTTTGAGTTTGATGTTCAAGTAGATGAATTTGAAAATGAAGAACAAACACCAAATGTAATAGTAAGTCAGGGTGTTGTCTCTTCAGCTGAAACTCCAGATGAGCTTACTGATGCCGATGGTGATATTAGTAATGGTAGTCAGGCAACACAGATATCTATCGGGAAATTTCCTATTATTGAAGGGATAATGAGTATTAAAGATATTAATGGTGGGGAGGTATTGCCAGGAGATGAATTAGAATTTAAGATCGTATTTGAAAATATAGGAAATACACATGCTGTTGATTTAAATATAAGGAGTATTATTCCTCAGGAAGTAGAATATATACCTGGCTCAACAGTGATAAATGGGCAGGTAATAGATGATTCTAATGGAAATTCTATATTAGATACAGAAGAAGCAGATGAGGGCTACAATTATGGTGTGATATTAGTTGGTGAGAAATTGCATATAACATATCGTGCTATAGTTCCAGTCATTACAGTTAGTACAACTAGTAGTAATAATAATGCAACTACTACAATGAATAATACTGTAGCAAATAGTGCTACAACAGATGATAATCTTATAATTGGACATGCAATATATACTGCATATACCGGATTGAATAATAGTATAAAAATTACAGGAACAACAGAATATGATGATAATGATGCCAATAAAATTGAAAACGGACAGGCCGTAGTTGAGATAGGAAGTAGTCCTGGTTCAACCTCAATTATTGGTAGTCTCGAAGAGAAAGAGGGTTTTAATCCAGACTCCTGGAAAGTAGAGTTATATCATAAAGAAAAATTAGTGGACACTAGAGTCAGTACTTCAGATGGAAATTATAGTTTTAAGGGAGTAAACCCAGGTGAGGGATATAAATTGGTCTTGGTACATCCAGAAAGTGATGTTGTCTATTCAATAAGCGAAGTAGGAGAAATAAGCTCTGGTACAGAAAAAATCATGGGAGATTTACCCATGGATCCATCAGGTATAATATATGACTCCATAGCCCGTGAGGCTGTATCTGGTGTAGTAGTACACCTACATGATTCTAACGGTCCAGTGCCTGATGACTATCTATTAGCAGGACAACAAGGTCAACATACTGGTTCAGATGGAAGATATCGCTTTGATCTAAGAATAGGTTCAACAGCACCAGAGGGTGAATATCAAATAGTATTAACACCACCTGATGGTTATAACCAACACTTCCCATCAGTGATTATTGAGCCGGAGTTTAATCCTGACGTACACAAAGGAGAGTCTCCTGCGTATAAAGTTGTAGCTGATGATAGTGTTCCTGCTGATGGAGAAGATACTACTTATTACCTTAACTTTAATTTAGCAGATGGAGACCCAGATATAATCAACAATCATATACCGATAGACCCTGATTTGGCGAAAGGTTTAAGTTTAAGTAAAAGCGCTGATCAGAATAGTGTTAGTATTGGTGATTTTGTAACATATACAATCAAGGTAGAAAATAAAATGTCTGTAGAAATGGGACCATTTACTATCGAGGATATTTTACCGATAGGATTTAAATATATGGAAGGTACTGCTCGCTTAGATGGTGAGAAGATAAGCACAGAAGGGGTAAGACCTATTTACTGGCAGGGGTTAAGTCTTGATGCAGGAGAGGCTTTAGAAATCAAATATACCCTTGTAGTAGGAACTGGACTTAATGTTGGGGAGAGTGCAGTTAACAAGGCAAGGACTGTTCATGATATAACTGAGTTAATGATTTCAAATCAGGTAGAAGCAGTTGTAGAAGTAAGAGGTGAACCGCTTTTTAATAATTCTATTATCCTGGGTAAGGTCTTCTACGATGTTAATAGGGATGGTGTCCAAAGTGAAGGAGAAGATGGCTTAGCTGATATTGGAATATATACTGTTAGTGGCCAATATATACGTACTGATTCCCATGGAAGATTCAATATTAATGTGGAGGCCATCAGTGGAACAATTGGTTCAAACTTTATCCTGAAGTTGGATGAAAATACACTACCTAAGGATGTAGAACTTAACTCAGAAAACCCAATAGTTATTAGATTGACCCCAGGGATAATGAGGAAGGTCAATTTTGAAATTATTAAGTAGTTGATTATATAAAGAAAGTATCTAAGAAAATTAGAGCAATTTACTTAATGAGGGCTTCCTTCTCTGATATTAATAATATTTCAGAGAAGGAACCCTTTATTTATATACAGTATAGTTGATTTATAATTATTTTTAAGTTAATATAGTTTGAAGAGTTCGGCTACAAATGGTATTATATATGTAAGTGTAATAAGCTTTTTGTAGTCAGAATTTGATGATGAAGATTATACTTCGTTGAAAAAAGTCAGTTAAGTATAAATTAATTAAACTAATAGGGGGAATTAAAAGTAATGAAGATTTTTAAAAATAATAAAAAGAAAATAATGTATACAGCAATATTGACGGGTTTATTATTATTAGTGATTTCAGGCACATTATGGGCAAGTGATCGTATTGAAGTAGGTAAGGAGGAAATAATTATACAAACACCACCAACAGTAGGTGCTCTACCTATTTTGTGGATGATTGAGAATGATATACTTGCTGATCAGGCTGTCATAGATATTAATATCTCACCTAATCATCAAAAGGCAATATCTTTAATCGCTCAAGGAGAAATTGATATGATGGTAACAGGTGTTAATGTAGGTGCTAAGGTCTTTAATAGGGGTATAGATGTCCGCCTCTTAAATACAAATATCTGGGCTATTGATTATCTGCTTACAGAAGGGTTTAAAGCAGATAGTTGGGATGATTTAAAGGGTAAGACATTGAGTCTTCCTTTAAAGGGTGGTCCACTTGACTTTTTGGCCCGCTATTTCCTAATGGAAAATGGAGTAGAATTAGATGAGCTTGAATTAGTATATAGACCGTTAGGTAGTGGTGCTAAGACATTTCAGTTGGGAAGGTTAGATTCAATTATTCTACCAGAACCACTTGTCACTATTACTTTAAAAAATACTGAAAATGCCTTTTTATCTCTAGATTTACAAAAAGAATGGGCTAAATTACATAATGGTGAAGAACGTATACCATATGTAGGCCTTTTTGTACATGGTGGTTTTGCAGAAAATAACAGGGAATTAGTTGAAAGTTTTAATGAATATTATAAACAGGGAATAGATTGGGTCCATGACAACCCTCAACAAGCAGCAGAACTTGCAGAGAAGTATTTTGGTATGCCTGCTGGTGTTATAAAGGCTTCCTTTAATAGAATTAATTTGAATAACTATCCGGAAGGAGAATCCTATAAACTGATAGAGTTGTATTTTAATGAAATAATGAAACTCTACCCGGAAATGATTGGTGGTAAGTTACCAAATGAGCTATTCTACTTCTAAAATCAGAAGGTTCCTAATAGGCGCTACCGGAATACTGGTAGTGCTTCTTTTCTGGGCAATACTGTCTAGAAATTTTCATCCCTTAATATTACCATCCCCAATGGAAAGTATTGAGGCTATAAAGGGGCTTTGGGGTTCTGGAGAGTTGATAAATAATTTGCTTATTACATTAAAGAGGACCTTTATTGGATTCTTAATGGCGATTGCTATGGGATTAGCTTTAGCTCTTCTTTTCAAATCAAGTGAATTTTGGCAGTATTTTTTTCGCCCTTTGATAACTATAATACAGACTACACCACCGGTAATCTGGCTTGCCCTTGCAGTAATTTGGTTTGGGATAGCAGATAATCTAACCCCAATATTTTTAATCTTTATAGTTACTTTTCCTGTTATTTTCATAAATATTTTTTCGGGACTTGATGATATAAACCTTCAGTTAGTAGAGATGGCCAGACTTTATCGCTGTTCTAAAAGAAAAATTATTCTAAATATATATCTGCCGGCATTGATACCCCATCTTGTTTCTGCTATGAGTATTGGTCTGGCTTTTGCCTGGAAATCCACAATTTTTGCTGAGTTTATAGGTAGTTCAAGTGGAATAGGATTTGCTTTAAGTATGGCAAATAGTAATCTGCAGACAGAAAAATTGTTTGGCTGGGCTTTAGTTTTAATATTATTAATGCTAATCTTTGAATATGGTATTTTGCAACCGATAAAGGCATATGTAACAAGGTGGGATTGCCATGAATGATAATTTTGTGAAAAAAGGAAAAGGACAAATAAATGATCAGAGTGAGGCGCAGGATGAAGGGCAGAAGATGGGAAGTAAAATAGGTAAATCAGGTTTAGATATAGAACCCAAAAGAGGACAAAATGTAAAGCAAGACATGGAACAAACTAAAGAACAAACTAAAGAACAAACTAAAGGGGTAAGGCTATTAGAGCTAAAGAACATCTACAAAAGTTTCCAATCAAAACAACCCCCTAAAATTAAGGTACTTGAAGATATTTCTTTAAATCTAAGAAGAAATGAAATAGTAGCATTAGTCGGTCCGTCTGGTTGTGGTAAGACCACAATATTAAATATAATTGCAGGGTTATTGACTGCCGATAAAGGGCAGCTTAATATGAAACAAAATAATATTGCTTATATTTTTCAGGAAACACGTCTTTTACCCTGGAGGACTGTTGAGGATAATATTACTTTTGTTCAGGAAAACTACTTATCTAGAGATGAAGCCTGTGAAATTAGAGAAAGGTTGCTTGCCTCTTCAGGCTTATATGAGATGAGAGATTCTTATCCAAAGCAATTAAGTGGTGGAATGAAACAACGTTTGGAAATCATTAGAGCATTATCTATTAAACCGGATTTATTATTAATGGACGAACCATTTAAATCTCTGGATATTAGTTTAAAACACCAATTACAGCAGATGTTATTGGCTGAATACAAAAAAAACCAATTTTCCATATTGTATGTAACTCATGACCCAGATGATGCAGTTTTACTGGCTGATAGAATACTGATACTTTCTAGTAAACCTAGTAAAATTAGAAAGGAATTTGAGATTAGCAAGCCCCGTGAAGAACGGGATTTACAGAATAAAGATATTTATAATACCCTCCAGGAGATATTGAATTATATTTCATAGACACGGGTAGTATTATGCTTACAGAAAAAGTGTGTAATTGCTTGATTAATTAAGATCTTTAGATTATACTATTATTAACGATAATTATTATTACTTAGAGAATATAAAAATGGTGGTGATACAAAATGAATAATGTTGCTTTAGCTTTTTTATTAACAGTGTTTGCAGGTCTAGCAACTGGGATTGGTAGTTTCCTAGCCTTTTTTACTAAAAAGACAAACACCTCAGTTTTATCGATATCTTTAGGCTTTTCTGCAGGTGTGATGATCTATGTTTCCTTTGTTGAGATATTTTTTAAATCCCAGGAAGCACTTGTTTCTTACTATAACGGCAGTATTGGTGAATGGGTGACTGTTGGCTCTTTTTTCTTTGGAATACTTATTATAGCCATTATTGATAAACTAGTGCCTACATTTGAGAATCCCCATGAGCCTAGATCTGAAGAAAAGCTAGATTTATTAAAAAAGAATGATAATGCTACTGAAAATATGAAATTGAAGAGAATGGGTATGTTTTCAGCCCTGGCAATTGCAATACATAATTTTCCTGAAGGCTTAGCTACCTTTGCAGCTGCACTAGCAGATCCTGCATTGGGATTATCAATAGCTATCGCAATTGCAATACATAACATACCTGAGGGAATATCAGTTTCTGTTCCTTTGTATTATGCTACAGGTAGTAAGAAGAAGGCTTTTTTCTATTCGTTTCTATCCGGTCTTTCTGAGCCCCTTGGTGCTTTAATTGGTTATTTTATTTTTAGAACTATTTTTAATGATCTAGTATTTGGTATTTTATTTGGGGTAGTGGCTGGTATTATGGTATATATATCAATAGATGAGTTGTTACCAACTTCAAGGAAATATGGTAAAGAGCATCAGGAGATATATGGTTTTATCGCTGGTATGGCTGTCATGGCTCTGAGTCTTTTATTATTTTAAACATTACTTAGAATAGGCTCTCGATTATCTATTTGTAGAAATGCATCTACAATATCAGGTGCAAATTGTTTCTCTTTGTTTAATTTTACCTCATTTAAAGCTTCATCTCTGGATAAGGGTTTCCGGTATGGTCTGGTTGAACACATAGCATCCCAGCTATCTGCTAGGCAGATTATTTGGGAAATGAGAGGAATATTATTATCTTTTTTCCCCTCCGGATATCCGGAACCATCCCACCTTTCATGATGATAATGAACATACTTTGCAATGTGTTTTAGTGAGTTCGACTTAACCAGTGTTTCATAACCCCATTTAGGGTGTTTTTTTATTATATTATATTCTTCATTTGTTAGTTTTCCATTTTTATTAAGGATATCTTTAGGGATTAATATCTTTCCAATATCATGGACGATTCCTGACCAATAGGCATCTTTGATGTCCTTATCACTAAGAGATAATTTAACTGCTATTTTTTTTGCTAAGTTACCAACGTTTTGAGAATGTCCCTTTGTATATGAGTCATGTATTTCAAGTAGTTTGATAATAGATAGAATTATCTCCTGCTGCATTTCTTCCTGTATCTTGTGGTACTTTTTTATAGTTTTCTCTTGTTCTTTCATTTTTGTTATATCTACAGCAACCCCTAATAAGGCCTTTTTATCAGAGTCATAGAAATCAAAGGGTATTTTTTCTGTTTGATAAATACGGGTATTACCATCTATATCTGTAATATGTTCTTCCTTAATGAGCATTTTTTTGTTATTGTTAATTACTTCTTTGTCAGTTTTATTAAAGAACTCAAGTTCTTCTTGGGAAATCTGTGAATGTGAATTGTAGTGATTATTATTAATTATTTTTTCTGGTTTTGTATTATAGAGATCAGCTACTGCCTGATTAACCATTATGAAGTTGCTATTTTCGTCTTTGGCGAAGATAAGATGTGGTACCAGGTCAATTATTTCTTTTAGTTGATTTTTTTGCATGGATAATTTATTGTTAATAGAGATTATTTCATTATTTAATGTTTGAAATTCCTCATTATCGGCCTCTAGTTTGTCATAACTTTCCTGAAGCTCCTTCTTTTGCTTTCGTAGATTGCTCATAGTTTTATGTAATATAGTATAAAATATCACAGCTGTAGTTATTACATAAGCCCATCCCTTATAGGTTTGTATTAGTAGTTGTAAATTATGATTACTGGTTACTTGTGATAAGATAGTGTCAGAGAATTTTATCCAAAAAAGACCCATTATTATATAAAAGATAATAATCCTTGTTTCGCTTTTAAATTTATTAATTAATTTCATAGCGGATCACCCTTATATTTACATTATTTTTTTCTTCTATAGAATGTTATAGTAGATTATATAGATGAAAATAGTATGTTTATATTATAACATAGAAAGTATTAGGTTGCTAAAAAATAGCAAAAAACATTAGTATTTGATATAAATATACTAAAATTAACTGCTTTTAAATTAGAGTTTAATAATAATCATTACTTTTAGCAGGAATTTCCCTTTCTTTGTTGAATAATATATAAAGAACTGGAAATTTTATTTGATAGTCTTACAATGAATTGCATTATCAAAATTGTATTCAAATTGAAGTAAGGCTCATAGTTTTTGAATTAGGTATGGCCAGGATTCATATTGAGTAAAAACTACATATTGAGTGAAAACTAAATTATGAATCAGGTCTACTTTAAATTACTTGGAAGGAGTTGAACAATGGATCTTACAATTGTAGTTGGTGGAGAAGCAGGGCAGGGTTTAAAAACAGTTGATGTTGTTCTGGGTAAAACCCTTTTTAGAATGGGTTATAATGTCTTTAGTAGTAAAGATTATATGTCCCGTATCAGGGGTGGACATAACTTTATTACTAATAGGATTGGGACTGATCCGGTCACAGCTATATCAGATGAGATTGATATACTGATTGCCCTTAATGAAGAGACAGTTGAATTACATAAGGATAGTGTTGTTGAAGATGGTTTGATACTTTTTGATGGGGAGAAAGAAGTTAGCGGGAAAAAGATAATTAATCTAAATGCAAAGGAAATTGCAAAACCCATTAATTCTCGAGGTGTGAATACAGTTTTCGTTGGTGCTGTATTAAAGCTTATGTCCTTAGGTACTGATGAAGCGGAAAAGGTGCTTCGAGAGTATTTTGATGACCAAGAGATTCAGGAAGATAATATTAAATTGCTGCAAGAAGGGTTTAATAGTGTTGAATCTGTATTGGAATTAGAAGAGGCTAGTGATCCAGGGGATCAAATTTACCTGGATGGTAGCAATGCACTGGCCATGGGTGCTGCAGCTGCTGGTGTTAAATTTTATGCGGCATACCCAATGTCTCCTTCTACCAGTATCATGAATTATCTGGCAGGAAAGCAGGAAGAATTGGGTATTGTTGTAGAACAGGCTGAAGATGAAATAGCAGCTATAAACATGGCCCTTGGTGGTTCATATAGTGGTATTAGATCTATGACCGGTACATCAGGTGGAGGCTTTGCTTTAATGACTGAGACACTTGGTTTAGCTGGTATAGCTGAAATTCCTGTTGTAATTGCTGATGTACAGAGACCAGGACCTGCTACAGGCTTACCTACTAGAACAGGACAGGGAGACTTGCTTTTTACTATTAATGCAGCACAGGATGATTTCCCCTTAATGGTAATGGCCCCTAGGGATCACGAAGATGCCTTTAGTCAAACATTTAGGGCATTTAATTTAGCTGATAAATATCAAATTCCGGTAATTATTTTGAGCGACCAATATTTGGCTGACTCTGCAAAGAATGTTAAGGCCTTTGATTTTAAGTCACTTGAAATAGACTATAATATGATATCGAATGAGCAAGCAGAAAATATTGAGGATTACAAACGATATAAAATAAATGAAACTGGTATTTCTCCCAGGTCATACCCTGGTCAGATTGCCGGTGAAGTAATGATGATAGATAGTGATGAACATGATGAGTATGGACACATAATTGAGGATTCAGAGACTAGAAATGCTATGGTAGAGAAAAGAGCAAGGAAGATAGAAAAGTTAATTGAGGAAGACCTTGAAGAACCGGTTTATAAGGGCGAGGAGGATATTGATTATCTATTATTAGGCTGGGGTTCTACATATGGAGCCTTAGAGGAAGCGCAGAGGATATTATTGGATGAAGGTATTAAAGTAGGACTACTATCATTTAGTGATGTCTGGCCTCTACCTGTAGAAAAATTAAACAAGATTGCCACTAAAGGTGTAAAACTTGTGGATGTTGAGCTTAATTCCACAGCACAATTTGCCAGACTAATAAGTAGTGAGACAGGAATTAAAGTGGATAATCTTATTTTGAAATATGATGGAAGACCATTTACTGGAAAAGAAATCTCACGTAGATTTAAGGAAGAGGTGATGGAGTAATGACTATACTGGAACAATATGATGCAGGAAGAGATACTGCCTGGTGTCCTGGCTGTGGTAATTTCCCTTTACGTAAGGCTTTGGCTAATGCCTTAACGGATCTTGAACTAACACCGGACCAGGTTACTATGTTCACTGGGATAGGTCAGGCAGCCAAGACACCTCATTACATTAGGTTGAATGGGTTTAATGGTTTGCATGGCCGCGCACTGCCACCTTCATTGGGAATGCGAGTAGCTAATCCGGAGATGAAGGTTATAGTTGAATCTGGAGATGGTGATACTTATGGTGAAGGGGGTAATCACATCTTGCATAATATAAGACGTAACCCTAATATTACCCATCTAGTACATGATAATCAAATATATGGCCTCACTAAAGGTCAGGCTTCTCCAACAACAGGTTATGATATTAGAACTGCTGTACAACCTAGAGGTATAAATGCAGAGCCATTTAACCCAATTAGATTTGCTGTAGGTATGAAGGCTAGTTTTGTAGCCCGGGCATTTGTTGGTGAAGGAGAACATCTTCAGGAGATGATTAGGGCTGCTATGAACCATAAAGGCTATGCCCTTATTGATATATTACAACCCTGTGTTAGTTTTAATCCTGTTAATACCTATCAATGGTATAAAGATAGGGTTTATAAATTGGGGGACGATTATAACCCTGAAGATTATCTGACTGCAGTAGAAAAGGCAGACCAATGGGGTGATGAAATTCCAATTGGTATAATATATAAGGAAGAAAAACCTACTTTTAGAGAGAGAATTTCTCATCTGGATGAGGATGAGGTTTTAGTTGGACAAAAGGTTAATCCGTCGGAATTAGAGTTTCTAATGGATGAATACAGATAAGCAATAAATTGTAATATGATGGTGTTAATTAATAATTTTAATACTATAGCTATTATTTGATAGGTCTGAAAGGCCTATTAAATAATAGCTATTTTTTTCTGCCAATAAAATACAACTCATTGTTTTTTCTTGCATATGGCTACTTGCTGATATAAACTATATTTGTTATATGCATCCTAATAAAAAACTATTCTAAATCTTGTCCAATTATCATAATAATTAAATAATAGGAGGTGCTTTTGTGAAAAAGTATATAATGGCTAGTATATTAATAGGAACTATAGTCTTATATGGTGGATATAGTCTAATTTTTAGCTCAGATAATAGTAAAGATACTGCGAATTCCCCCAGTTCAAAGGAAATAGCAGGAATCTATAAATATAGTAATACTAATAATCAAGATAATAAGTTAATAGCTGATGAAGGAAGTAAGCTAAGAAATAATGAAAACTCTCAAGGGATAATAGATAATACTGAAGGAACTTTCACTAGTAAAGATAGCAATAATAATGAAAATAGTCTTAACAATAATATTGAAACTAATGAAAAGAATTCTAAGGATAATAGTGAGTTTAAGGATGAGAGTATTCTTAGTAAGGATATTGAAACTAATAATGTAATAATAGTAAAACAGGATAATGGTATGAAGACTGACCAAGAAAAACTGGAAGAAGTAAAACAAGCCGTTCTTGCTAATGATATTTTAGGAGATAAAGCTATACCTGACTTTGATACTGATATAGTAACTGCTGATAATGATACTAATAGTGATACTAATAGTGATACAGAGATGAATGGTAGAGGTCCGGTAATAGAAACTTTATCAACCAGGACAAGTTCAGTAGTAAGACCAGATAAGAGGCTTTCTTTAATAGAAAAGATATTTATTCACAGAGTAGAAGCTGGAGACAATCTTTGGGAGATTGCCAGTAAATATAATATTGATATAGACACGCTAATAGGTGCTAACGACATTACCAATATAAATACTATTCAGATTGGTGATGAAATTAAAATATTACCTGTAAAGGGTATTTTGTACAAGGTTAATCCAGGAGAGAGTCTATGGACAATAGCAAGACAATTTTCTATATCTATAGATGTAATTGCCGAGGCAAATGCATTAGTTAATGTAGATTTAGTTAAACCTGGCATGTCACTAGTGTTACCGGATGCTAAGCCTGAAGTGGGTTATAAGGATAGAATAGGTAAGAATTTCATTAGCCCTATTAAAGGCAGAATTTCTTCTTATTATGGTCCAAGATGGGGAAAAACCCATGAAGGTATCGATTGGGCTGTTAACACAGGAACAGAGGTCAGAGCTGCACGCTCTGGTAAGGTAATTTATAGTGAATGGGCTTCTGGTTATGGTTATACAGTAGTAATAGAGCACCAGAAGGGTGTTAGAACACTATATGCCCATAATTTCAATGTGTTAGTTCATGGAGGTCAATGGGTTGAAAGAGGTCAGGTGATAAGTCTTTCTGGCAATACGGGCCGTTCTACAGGTCCTCATCTTCACTTTGAAATTCAGATTAATGGAAAGCCTGTTAATCCTTTAAATTATATCCGGTAGTTTATGTAATTAGGGAATTCTAAAAGGTAGAGGGTTAATTTTAAAATGTAGAGAAAATATATCTAATAAAAATTTATTTATTTTAAAACCATTGATATGACGCCATAAGGCGTCTTTTTTTTATAATTATATCGGTATTAATTATTATTATTAATAATTTTTGTGTTTTTAAGAAGGATTTTTCCCTTAAAAGTAGAATATATAGTTATGACTAATATTGTCGGATATAGTCGAGCATATTATAGGATTTGAAACTGAATATAATTATAATACTAGAGGGGGTTATATTATTGAAGATTAGTTTAAAAAATATTAAGAGTATTAAAGTAAAGATGACAGTAGTTTTTGGGGTTATGGCATTTTTAGCAATTGCAGGGATTTCTTTCTTTATACAGAGTCAATCTGCAGGTATTTTAGAAGAAACTATATTTTTAACAGCTCAAGAGGATGCTGTACATAGTGCGAAAGAAATTGATAATTGGGTAAATAAAATTATAGGTAACTTTGAGATTATGGCTAAGTCAGATGACGTTTTAAGTCAGGATTGGAATAGACAAAAGGCTTTTTTATCAGACTTTGCTGGGGAAGATAAGAATATCAAAGGGATTTTGATATCAGATCTTTCTGGGAGATATAAAATTACCCATGGTGATAATGGAAATATTAGTGATCGTGGTTATTTCCAGGAGGTTATTAAAACAGGAAAGCCTGCTATTTCTGAAGTTCTCGTTAGTAAGGCATCTAATGAAAATATTGTGGTTATTGCCTATCCTATTTATGATGGAAATAGCTTAACTGGAGTATTGGCAGGGACTATAGATTTGCATTTCTTACAGGAAATGGTTAAGGAATATGATATAGCTGGTCATGGATATGGCTGGATTATAGATAGTGGGATGATGACTATAGCTCATCCTCAGGAAGAGTATCTTGGTAATAAGAAAGTTCTCGAAGATGGCAATCAAGCCCTTAGGGATATTGCTGAAAAGATGGCTAAAGGTAATAAAGATACATCTTTCTATAAGTTAAACGGTGTTAGGAAGGGTCTTGCATATGCACCAGTTAAATCAACAGGATGGTCTGTAGCTGTTGCAGCCGAGGTTAAGGATATTTTGGCTCCTTTAAATGTCATCAGAACGAGATCAATTTTAATCGGTTCTATTTTTGTATTAATAGCTATGATAATAACATATATTTTCTCGGTAGTTATTAGTAAGCCAATAGTCCAGGTGAGTAATATTGCCAGAAGTATCGGTGAAGTGGATTTGACTATTGATAGTAGTGAACTTAATGAAATTGATAGTAATGATGAAATTGGTATATTGGCTCAATCAGTAAAGAGTATGCATGGAAGTTTAAAAACCTTGATAACACAGGTTATAGAGATATCCAACAATGTTGCTGCTTCCAGTGAAGAGTTATACGCTGCTGGTGAACAGGTTGGTGAGGTTGCTGAGCAGGTCGGTGGGGCTATTCAAAACGTGGCTTCAGGTGCAGAGGAACAATCTGCACAGGTTGAAGAAAGTGTTTCAATTATCGATGAGCTAATTGAAAGAATAACTGAAGTAGAAAATAGTTCTGAAGAGATGACTCATTCTGCTGATAGTGTTATAGAGAAGATTAAGAGGGGTAATACAACAGTTGATCAATCTATTGCTCAGGTAAAGGTTGTAAAAGAAGATACATCAGAGGTTGCTGAAGTGATTGAACAATTGGGCAACACCTCAGCTGAAATTGGTAATATAGTTGGGATTATAAATAATATTGCTTCCCAGACAAACCTATTAGCTTTAAATGCTGCTATCGAAGCGGCACGTGCGGGAGAAGCTGGCTCTGGTTTTAGTGTTGTTGCTGAAGAAATCCGAGTGCTTGCTGAAGACTCTAGTAATGCAACTGAGAAGATTGCTCAACTTATAAATCAGATTCAAAGTAATGTTAATATTGTTAGTGGTAAAATGAATACCAATATTCATAGTGTTGATGAAAGTGTTAGCTCTATTGAAGAGATGGGTAAAGAGTTTGAAGAGATTCAATCTGTTACATTTAGTCTAAAGAGTATAATAGAGAATGTTTCAGAACATGCTCGTGAAATGTCTCAGGGTAGTAATATGGTTGAAACTACTATCAGGAGTATTGCAGCTGTTAGTGAGGAATTTGCTGGCAATTCACAGGAAGTAGCTGCTTCCAGTGAGGAACAAATTGCTGCTACTGAAGAAATAGTATCATCATCTAAACAGTTGGCAGATATGTCCCAGGAATTAATCAATATAGTGAATAGGTTTAAAATATAGGAATAGTAGTATAAGGATTATTTAACAGATAGCTATATGGCTTTAAAATATAATATTGAACATTAATTCTAAAGGCGGTCTTTAAAAAGGCTGCTTTTTTATATCTATAATCACTGAAGGAACTTCCTCTAAATCAAAAATTAAAATTTGAGGTTTATAGCAAAATTGTTGGATCTTTAATACCGACTAATATGGAAAAGAACCCATTTTGATATATTTTTCTTAATCTATTTAGATAAATCCTTCTGCTCATGAATATAGATTAAATATAGCTTTTATCTCAACAGGAGGTATAAGTGATATATTAGGGGGGATTAGATTGAAATTAGAAAATATTAATACGAGTAAGGTTAGCGTAGATCGTATTTTAACCTGGCTTACTCTAGGTTTATTTCGTTTTGTTTTTGTAGAGGAAGGAAGTAATGTTACTATTACACGGTTTGGAAAATATGTTAAAACCCTTAGGCCTGGTTTGAATTATTTTTTTTCACTGTTTGGTTTGTTTGGACAAATTCATTATTTTTATGTAACGGATCCTAATACTTTAACTGTTAAAAAGACACATGAAGTTGATGTTAAAGAGGTTGTCTTTGACTTTCCCAGTGAAAAGGTAATATCAAAAGATAATGTGGAATTTAAGGTTGATGCTATTGTGTTTTTTAAGGTTGTAGATCCCAAGAAGGCTGTTTTTAATGTAAATGATTATATTAAATCTCTTCAATTAACCATTCGTTCTATCTTACGGGATGAAATAGGTCGGATTGGTTTGGAGGAGGTATATTGTTCCAGGGCTACAGTTTCACGTAATCTAGAGAAAGAGGCTGATCTAGCGGTTACGGACTGGGGAATAGATGTAACACAGTTGGAGATAAAGGAGTTTGAGTTAGGGGATTTTGCTAAGGAGCTAATTGAGCAAAAACAAAGTGAATTGGAAAAGAAGAAACATATTATGAAGGCTGAGGCATTAAAAGAGGCTAAAATAGAAGAAGCTAAAGCATTAAAGGCTTATGCCGAAATGGAATCTGAGGCTATGTTGGTAAAGGCTCGTGCAGAGGCAGAAGCAGAAAAGTGTAAGTTTGATGCTGAAATATACGGTTATGAGAAGATAGCCCAGGTCTTAAAGAAATATCCTCAGATTCTGACTGATTACCTTCAATTATATAATGCAGAAAAAATCACTCAGAATCTTGGTCAAGGTAAAGCGACAACTATATTCTTACCTAATGATATGAAGTTAATGCTAAGGTCCCTTAATATCTTTGAGGATAATAGTAATGATAACAATGGTAAAAATGATAATGATATAGCTAGAAGAAGTAATGATATACTTTAAAGAAGAAATGACAGCAATAGGTTTAATGAAGTAATTTTGGTGGTGTTAACTGTAAATAATTGCTAAACATTTAAATTTTACTAATATTTTGATATAATATATATTAAGAATGGTTAGTCTAGATAGAAAGGTAGGGAGGATAACATTGAAATCATATCGGGAATACCTTTATATTAATACTGAAAACAGGGTTGAGCTTATTAATATTACAGCACAGGTTAAGGAGATCCTCAGCAAAAGTGGTGTACAGGAGGGTCTATGCCTGGTAAATGCCATGCATATTACAGCAAGTGTTTTTATTAATGATGACGAGTCAGGCTTACATCACGATTATAAGAAGTGGCTAGAAAGATTAGCTCCACATGAGCCATTGTCACAGTATAGACATAATGGATTTGAAGATAATGCTGATGCACATTTGAAACGACAGGTAATGGGACGTGAAGTTGTTGTGGCCATAACAGACGGCAATTTAGATTTTGGGCCCTGGGAGCAGATTTTTTATGGTGAGTTTGATGGAAGACGGGAAAAGCGAGTTTTAGTAAAGGTTATAGGTGAGTAATATGCTTGCTCTAGAGAAAGTCCTGTCATCTTTTTTATCATTACCTGGTTTTTTCTGGTCGGTCTGGTTAATTATAACCATATATCTTTTCAAGAAGGGAAAGTCTGCAGCAATTTATTTCTTGTCTCTAGTAAGTCTTATTATCATGTATGTTTTGTTTACTGCTTTCGGGACAAGTTTCTTAGTGATTCCATTAGAAAGAATGTATTTAGATGAGATGAATGTTGAAAGTGTTGATCAGGGATATCCCATTGTTGTTTTAGGTGGGGGTGTATATTATAGTAAGGACAAGGCATATTTGAGCCAACATTCATTACAGAGAGTGGTAAAAGGCTATGAACTATATAGAAAAATCGAGACTCCAATTGTTTTTAGTGGTGGTGTAGCCATAGGTCAAAATATGATAGGGGAGTCTGAGGTTGCTGCAGAATGGTTGTCCAGGATGGGTGTCAAGAAAGAGGATATAATTATTGAAAATCAGGCTAGAACAACATATGAGAATGCTGTTTATGTTAAGAGATGGTTATCAGATTATAATTTTGATATGAGCATAGATACACAGGGTAAAATAGATAACAGGGTTTATTTAGTAACAAGTGCTTTACACTTACCACGCTCTGTTCTTGTATTTGAAAAACAAGGTGTCGATGTTATTCCAATAAGTTCTGGAATAGCTATTGATCATCAGTCTTCCTGGCTTGATTATTTGCCTAATAGGGGTTCGCTAACTGCTAATATGATGGCTGCACATGAATGGTTAGGTCTCTTATGGTATAAAATTACAAATAGGATATAATCTAATAGACTAATTAGCACAGTTGAGAAATAATTAAATACTATAGGAATTTCCTTTTTGATGACCACATTTACAGATATTATCTCACTCACAGAAAAGTGTTAATTCCCAGTTTCTTCATCAATCAAGAAGCGTCATTAATGTGAAGGTTATAATAGAATCGTGGTGCCTGTGGTGTAACAAATCAAACTCACTTCATTGCATTCCGTTCAGACAAGATTTGTTTACCAACTTCTTTCTTTCAGTCGAAACTGGAACACTTTTAATCTTCCTTCGATTAATATCTGTAAATGCTAGTATAATAAAAGTTGCGAAGCATTAAATATAATATAACAAGTAAAATAACTAACTATGTCACAAAATATTAAAAATATCAAGAAAGTAAATCAACTATATTATAAAATAATAAAAAAATCAGGGGTTGGTTAATATGTCGGCAGATCTCCATGTGCATTCAATATATTCTGATGGTAGTTTTACACCATTGGAAATTATTAATATGGCTGAGAATGTAGGATTAAGTACTATAGCTTTAGCTGATCATGATACTGTAGAGGGTATTACTGAGATGGTAGATGCTGGTAGTTTGAAGGGGATTGATGTAATACCAGCTATCGAGTTCTCTACATTTCAGAGTGGTTCGGAAATTCATATTTTGGGTTATTATATTGATTATAAGTCTCAGGCCTTTTTGTCAAGGATAGAAGAGTTATTTAGATCAAGAATAGATCGGGCTGAAAAAATGGTCAAAAAACTGAATGAATTAGGTATTAAGATTTCTTATCAGGATGTTCAAGGGATTGCTGGAGATAAATATATTGGGAGACCTCATATAGCGAAGGCAATGATTGAAGCTGGTTATATAAAAACAATGGGCGAGGCATTTAGTAATGAGTATATAGCAAATGGGGGGAGGGCCTATATATCTAAAGAGAGTATATCTCCTGCTGAAGCAATTGATATTATTCATCAGGCTGGGGGGATAGCAGTAATGGCTCACCCCTATTTTATTAATAATGGTAATCCCTTTGAGTGTCAGGATATTAAAAATCTGGTCTCTGCAGGATTGGAAGGGATAGAGGTGTTTCACTCTAAACATGATCGAAAGACTGTTGATTATTATATGAATATCGCTAAAAAATTGGACCTGTTAATAACAGGGGGCTCGGATTTTCATGGCGATAATTCATCTATTGAATTAGGTAGTGTATTGTTGTCGGATAAGTATGTCTTTGAACTAAAGGAATACTATCATAATAAAAGAGTGTCTTCTCCATAATTAGGCCATCGAGGCTATCATAGAAAAAAGGTCGGACTCTTGCACAAGAATATTAGATATCCCATACACTATAAAGTAGTTTTGTTCGTTGTTTTTTATTTTAGGTATGGGAGGAATTTGGATGATTGAAGCACATGGAGGTAAACTTGTTAATAGAGTTGCTCTTGGTGAAAGAAGGGAAAAATTATTGAATGAAGCTAAGGGGATGCCAGAGTTAATTCTTAATAAGAAAGAGTTGGTTGAGCTTGAAAATATTGCTGTTGGTCTTTATAGTCCATTGGAGGGTTTTCTTGATGAAATAAATTATTATAGTGTTATTAATGAGATGCGATTAAGATCTGGGACTGTTTGGTCGATGCCAATAGTTCTTGCTGTTAGTAAAGATGAAGCAGTTAAATTAGAGCTAGGCAAGAGGGTTGCCTTGAAAGGGCGAGATGGCATAACATATGCTATTCTGGATTTAGAAGATAAATACATAGCAGATATTATTTTAGAGGCAGAAATGATTTATCGCACAATTGATGAGAAACACCCGGGAGTTGCTAATTTATATAATCGTGGCGAAATTCTCCTGGGAGGGAAGATAACTCTTTTAAATCGTATAGAATATCAACAGTTTAAACAGTATCGAGAAGACCCTGCTCAAGTTCGTAAATCATTTTTTGAAAAGGGTTGGAAAACTGTAGTAGGATTTCAAACAAGGAATCCAATACATAGGGCTCATGAGTATATTCAAAAGTGTGCATTGGAGATAACAGATGGATTATTACTTTCACCACTTGTAGGAGATACAAAAAAGTCAGATATCCCTGCTAAATATAGAATTGAAAGTTATCAAGTTGTAATGGATAAGATATATCCTGCTGATAGAGTCCACTTGGCAGTTTTTCCAGCTAACATGAGATATGCAGGTCCTAGAGAGGCTGTTTTTCATGCTTTATGCCGTAAAAATTATGGCTGTACACATTTTATTGTGGGTAGGGATCATGCTGGTGTTGGTGATTATTATGGAACATACGAGGCACAGGATATATTCGATAATTTTAGCCAGGAAGAATTGGGTATTATTCCATTGAAGTTTGAACACTCTTTTTACTGCAGAAAATGTGAGTCTATGGCCACTAAAAAAACATGTCCACATGATCAAGAATATCATATATTTTTGAGTGGTACTAAAGTCAGGGAATTGCTAAATGAGGGGAATCGTCCCCCAGTAGAGATGACGAGACCAGAGGTGGTCGATGTTTTGATAAAGGCTAATTATTCCTTATCTTGACAGCTCATAATTATTCTATAATACATTTTAAAAACAACAGAATTAAACCACTCAAATGTCTAGAATAGATATTGAGTGGTTTTATTTTGACACTCCTCATGGCAAGCCCATCTGGTTTTCTGCCGATAGGTTCTATAACTGATATTTAAGTGCTGAGTATTACTCATTTATATCCTTGAGGTCTATCCTGATTCTAAGAAGGATATTAGTTTTTTATATAGAATATAATAGATAGGCGATAGAAAAAGATTAAAAATACAGTATATTTTGATAATTAATCTAAAAGAGGGGGTTACTATGAGTATTAAAATTATTACAGATAGTGCAGCTGATCTTCCGCAAGACATAATAAATGATTATGATATAACAGTCTTGCCATTGTTAGTTACTTATAATGATGTGGTTTATGAAGACGGGGTATCGATGAAACCTGAGGAATTACTTAATGAAATGAGAGAGGGAAAAACATATAAAACAGCTCAGGTACCAATTGGATCTTTTGTAGAGGAATTTAATCAATGTATTAAAGAAAAGACTGATGCAATCTATATTGGCTTTTCTTCTGAATTATCAGGTACATATCAGGGAGCCGTTATGGCTAAAAATCAGACATTAATAGAAGAATCAGATATTACTCTAGATATTATTGATACGAAATGCGCATCCCTGGGTTTCGGGATGGTTGTTTATTACGCAGCACAGATGGCTAAAGAGGGAAAAAATCGAGAAGAAATATTAGAGGCTATTAATTTTTATAGTAATCATATGGAACATATATTTACAGTAGATGATCTTGAATATCTGTACAGAGGTGGACGAGTTAGTAAGACATCAGCTTTTGTTGGTGGTCTTTTGAATATTAAGCCGATACTTGACGTAGAAGATGGTAAATTAATTCCACTGGAAAAGAAGAAAGGTCGAAAAAGGGTTTTGAAACGTATTGTTGAGATTATGGAGGAAAGGGGTACGTCATTAGCTGAGCAAATTGTTGCTATTAGTCACGGTGATGATTTGGAGACTGCACAAAAATTACAGGATATGATTAAAGAGAAATTTGGAACAGAAAATTTTATAATTAATACTATTGGCGCTTCAATTGGTGCTCATGCTGGTCCTGGAACAATTGCTTTATTCTTTCTAAATGAACTTAAGTAATCATTGAGTATATAAATCCAGCATCTAATAAAATTTAAGTATAAGCATTACTACCATTTTTGTTTTTAAGGAGAAATAATAAATCTATATGGCCCTCCCAATTAAAAGAAGTTATAAAGCTTTAATTGTTGGAGGGCTTATTTTATCTATCTTGAAAATTAAAGGTATTCTTTAAGACGTTTTTTTATCATAGGTGCTGTTAGTGTTACAAATAGAACTTTGATCATATCACCAGGCAGGAATACTATCATTCCTGCTTTTATTGCACCTAAAAAACTTATGTCTACCCCAGAAACATGATTAAGAATTAAATATAGATAAGGGACACCGATTAGATAGGTTATGATAACTCCTATACAAGAAACCACGAAAGTATTTATGTAATTTACTTTCCTTTTCTCGATAATTTTTCCTATAATATAAGCTGCAGCGATAAATCCTAGTAAGTATCCAAATGAGGGTTTTAGTATATATGCTGGTCCTCCACCTTCAGTAAAAATGGGTATTCCTATTAAACCTAATATTACATAGATAATTTGACTAAAGGCTGCCCTTTTTCCCTCCAGGATTATCCCAGCCATCAGAACAAAAATTGTTTGTAGTGTTATTGGGATATAAGGTAGTGGAATTCTAATAAAGGCACCGATTGCGGTCAGCGCGGCAAAAATAGCTATTAGGTTCATATTTCTAACGTTAGTAATATCATTATTTATTTGTTTGGTCAAAATTTTCCCTCCTTTTAAATAGTTTATTTCAAGATTTGTTAGTAAAAATGGTTTCTTCTCAATTATAGTTGTTTGGAAATATCTAGGAAGATTACCGATGGTTATGGAGAAGAACCTTAGGACTTAGTTTATGTAATTATATTACATAAATAAGCTATTGTCAACCTTATATAAATTTAGGGTGACAATAGCTTATTTAATATTAAAATCTATATATGTTTAAGTAGGCCTGGTTAATATCAAAATATATCTTTGGGGGGCTAAATAATAGACTAGAGGAATTTTGACTTATAGTACTCACTCTTCGCACTACTTATAGCGAGTTTAACTTATATTATCTATACGAAATACTTAATTTCAGCTTCGGGTAGGTGTTTATTAATGGTTTCTCTCATATGATTTTCTATTTCTTGCATTTGTTCTTTTGGATAGACGTATTTACCATAACCAAATTGTCCATATTTAAACTGACGAGCTTCGTCATTCATAGGGAGTTCAGTTTTCGGGTAGATTTCTTCTATTACATTACGGGCTCGTTCGGTATAACGGTGTGTTATTAATTCAAAGGATATATTTTTACCCTGGTTTCCTAATTCACGTTGTAGTAATTTTATAAGATCTTCATATTCATTTTGCCAGTTATCATATACAAAGATTGGGGCTATTAAAAAGCCCAGAGGGTAACCAGCTTGATAAACTTTGCCTGCAGCAGCTATTCTTTCTTCTGGTAGGGGAGTAGTTGGCTCGAACTTTTTTGTAGAGTATTTACTATTAAGACTAAATCTAAATTCTGTCTGTCCGTTGTGATCTATATTAAGTAAACTATCAACTTCTGTAAATTTTGTAACAAATCTAAAACGCCCAAGTTTTTCTTTGGCAAAGTACTTAATACAATGAGCTAAAAGCCCACTATATTTTTCTACAGGTAGGGGGTCAGAAGTGGCGGCCCCTTCAAAAATTGTTACTTTTGGGGCTCGTTCATCCATATATTTTTTTGCTTTTTTTAAGATATCTTCTATATTTACATAGATTTTAATATAAGGATTTTTACCCATATTAGTTGAGAGATAACAATAATGACAGTGGGCAGGGCATCCGGTAACAAGGGGTAGTTGATAGTGAGCTGAAGGTTTACAGGATTGAAATTTACTAACAGTTTTAACTGATACTACCAGGGTTTGTTTCGCCCTAATGAAGCTTTTTTGTGGACAAACACTGTAGTCAAAAGGAAAACTCCCTTTTGATGAGACTACATGTAGTTCTGCATTTTCTTGTTTTTTAAACCTATCGTGTAGTTCTTTACCTAGTGGGTAATCAAGGGCATTTTCCCGAATCATAATGTATGTAGGTTCAAATGGTTTCATTGGAATTCCTTTCTTTTTTAAAGAGATAAGATATTCAACGGTGTTACTGAGAGTCCTGTATATTTTATTCTTAACTTATCTTATTCTAATAGTAGGTGTAAGTGCCGGCAGTTTTCGAAATGGATAGCTAAGAATCAGATGGAGTAGAGATATTATATGAATCAAGTATTCTTATAATTATTAATATATTACCCACGTTAAGCTGTAATTATCTATTTTTTACAAGAAAAGTTTATTTGGATTACAATATAAATAGGATTAAAAAAACTTGATAGGAACTCTAAATTGTAATGTATAGCGATACATGATATAATGTATACACATATATAATGGAAGAGGGGGTTATTAAAATGACCGAGAAAAAGGATAGGTTACAGTTTTATATTGACCCAGAAGCTAATCGTCAGTTAAATATTGTTTCTGAAAATTTAGGGGTTTCAAAAGCTGAATTAATAAGGGAAGGGGTTAATAAAGTATTACAAGAGAAACTTCCTTTAAAGGATGATCCAGCCTATAAGCTTATTGGACTAATCGACAAGAGTGAGAAAGTGGCAAATGAGAAAGAGAAGAATATTGCAAAAGATCACGACTATTATATATATGGTGAAGGGAGAGCAGAGAATGAATAGTTTAGCAAAAACTGTAATAAATGAAGAAATATATGTGGATACAAGTGCCTGGTTTTCTTTAATGTACACAAATGATAAATATAATGAAAGAATGCGTTCTATTTATAATAGTTTGTTAGAAAACAACAATATGTTTTTAACTACAAATGCTGTTATAGGAGAGACATTTACTCTAATGCGTTATCGAATTAATAGAAATTCTAATCTACCCTTTGAATTTATAAATATTATTGAGAATTCACTTAGGATTAAAAAATTAATTAGTAATGAGCAAATAGAGAAAAAGGCTATTGAGATATTAAAGAAATATAAAAATCATAAGTTTTCATATGTTGATGCTTTATCTTTTGCTCAAATGAACAAGAGGAATATAAAATATGCATTAACCTTAGATGAGCATTTTACAGTAGCTGGATTTATAAAAATATAAAAAATCAGATAGTTATACTCTGATTTTTTATTTAAGTGACTCAAACTTCGCACTTAATTTAATTATAATTAAATTTTCATTTTAGCCATTTTCTGAATAAGTTTTTCCCCTACCTAACTCATACAGTAGCAATTGCTTCGATTTCAATCTTCACATCTCGAGGGAGACGAGCTACTTCTACACAACTCCTGGCCGGATATGGTTCACTAAAGAACTCTTGATATATTTCATTTATTTTATTAAAGTCCTCCATATTACTGATGAAAACAGTACATTTAATTACATTATCCATACTACTTCCAGCTTCTTCAAGAATATTTTTAACATTATTAAGTGATTGTCTTGTCTGTTCCTGTACGTCATCACTGATTAGTTTTCCTTCTGCATCAAAGGGTATTTGTCCACTTGTGAAGATCATATCGTTAATTTTTATAGCCTGTGAATAGGGACCAATAGCTGCAGGGCTTTTTTCTGTGCTTATTTTTTTCATTGTCATCCAACTCCTTTTTTAGTATCAAGTTAATCTATTAGATTATATTGATCTAATTTTAATATTATATATTAATAAAACTAAAGATTCTATATTACTGAAATTGCTAAAACTCCCCAATAAAACGGGGTTCAACTTCTAATTTAACACCATTTTTTTTATAGACCTCTTCTTGTACTTTGCTTATTAAGTTTTTTACATCTGCAGCAGTAGCTTTCCCTAAGTTTATAATGAAACCAGCATGTTTTGTTGAAACCTGTGCATCCCCTATCCTGATTCCTTTTAAACCTGCATCCTCAATTAAAGGTCCTGAGTAATAGCCGGTAGGTCTCTTGAATATACTACCAGCACTAGGCCATTCCAGTGGTTGTTTTTCTTTACGTTTTCTATTTAATGTTTTCATTTCTTCTTTTATTTTCTGTTTGCTGCCAGGTTTTAGCTCAAGATATACTCTTACAGCTATCAAGGGTTTTTTCTGTAAAACGCTGTGGCGATAAGATAGTTCTAAGTTCTCATTACTTAAATCTATTTGTTCCCCTGAGTAATTAAGAAGGGTAGCGCTTCTAATAACATCTTTCATTTCTCCTCCATAGGCACCGGCATTCATAAAGAGTGCTCCTCCAAGTGTTCCGGGGATTCCGCTGGCAAATTCTAGGCCGGTTAGTCCAGCAGTCATTGCTTTATTGGCCAGCGAAGCCAGTGTAATACCCGCTTCAGCATTTAGCTGATTTCCTTCCAGGGTAACTTTTTTTAATTCACCTGTATAAATTATTATACCCCTGTAGCCTTTATCTCCAACAATAATATTACTACCTTTACCTAGTACAAAAAAATCTATATTATATTTCTTTATATTAGATAACAATTCTCTTAAAGCCGGTATAGAGTATGGTACTGCAAAGACATCTACTGGACCACCAATTCGAAATGAGGTATATTCCTTAATACTAATATTATGTTTAACTTTAAGTTCCTGAATTTTGTTTAGAGCACTTTTCAACTTATCATTCATCATAACACCTTCTTTTACCTTAATTCATTACTCAAATCATAAGTCTTAATAATAGTTGATAAATATTGATTATAAAATAATAAGCTATTATATATCATATGTATTATCTTTGTACTTTATTAAATAAGGCTTTTTTTAATAGAATATTTTATTTCTCAGTCATATTGAATAATAGAATGTACAAAAATAAATACTTTTATCTTAGGTACATATAATTATACTTCAGAATCTATTATGAAGAGCTCATATAAATATTTTATCACATAAGAAAAAGAATCCCAAGAAACATTTTGAATTTGGAGTTTTTATGATATAATTTATGTAGTTTATAGTTGGATTTAGTATCTAAAAGTTGAAAATTGTGGAAGGTGATATATTAATGGAAGTAAAAAAAATTGCAGTAAATAGAATAAAGGTGAAAAGGGATCAGGCAAGACAGGATTTTGATGAAGAAAAGCTGATGAATCTTGCAGAATCTATTCAGGAAGTGGGACAATTGCAACCTGTCATTGTAAAAGAAGAAGAAAATGATTTTTTGCTAATAGCAGGGGAAAGACGTCTGCGTGCAATAAAAAAGAATGAAGAGGAAGAGATATCAGCTGTTATTATGAAAGGTGATATTACTCCAAGTTCCTTAAGACAAATTCAACTAGTTGAGAATATTCAACGTCAGGATTTAAATCCATTAGAGAGAGCAGTTGCAATACAACGGCTTATAGATGAAAATGGATTTACAAAAAAAGATGCCAGTAAAAAATTGGGGGTACCTAGAACTACTTTAACGGAATGGCTTAATATTCTTGATGTTAAAGAAAAGTACCGCAAAGAGGTTATTGATGATGATTCACCACTATCTCTTTCCCATATATCATTAGCCAAAGGTTTAAGTAGTAGAACTGGAGATCCAACTAAGCAGAATAATTTATTGGACGGAGTAATCAAGTATAAATTTAGTAGAGATGAGACCAAAGAGATAGTTGATATTATATATAAATACTTACATATACCAATGGAAGAGGCCTTTAACGCAGTTCTTTTAAAAAGAGGACATCAAAGGATATTAAAGGAGAATGATAAAGAAAGGAAAATAGGGAGTGGTGAGAATCCAGCTAAAACCCTTTTGAGTTCTTTTACAAATTTAAGTAATAGGGTGGAAGTATTATTAGATAAGGTTGATCAACTTGATGATAATTATAAGCAAAATCTTGCTGAGGAATTTTTGTATATCTATCAAATGGTGGGTATCATGGTACCAGAGTTAAAGGATGATCAATTGGACAAGGTTATCAGATTGATAAGGGGAAATTAGTATAGGTGAAATAAGTAAGATAATTATTTAAGACCTCTCTTTAGGTTTTGGAAGTTATTCGTAATAGTAAAATTATTAGAGGACTTCATTAAGTTGTATAGAAATTATAAATTATAAGTATAAGATGAATTATATATAAAATCGTATTTTTAATTTAGTGATAAATTGAACAAGCGGGGGTAACATAATATGGGTTATAATGGGATTCGTGAATTTATTAAGGTACTTGAGGAAAATGATGAACTAATTAGGATACAAGTAGAGGTAGATGCTGATTTAGAGATTACAGAGATAACTGATAGAGTGGTGAAGGATCAGGGACCTGCCCTATTATTTGAAAATGTTAAAGGGTCAGATTTTCCAGTATTAATAAATGCCTTTGGTTCATATAAAAGAATGGAACTGGCACTACAAGTTGAATCGCTTGAAGATATAGCTGATAAAATAACTAGCTATCTAGAGACGAGGGTACCAAATAATATTTTTGATAAATTAAAGGTCCTACCTTTGTTAAAAGAGGTTAGTGACTTCTTTCCAGTAACGACGAAAAAAGCGCCCTGTCAGGAAGTAATAATGGATACTGTTGACCTGGATAAGTTGCCTATTTTAAAGTGTTGGCCAGGGGATGGAGGGAAATTTCTAACATTACCATTGGTATATACTAAGGATATTGATAGTGGTCAACAAAACGTAGGAATGTATAGAATGCAGGTCTATGATAAAAAAACAACTGGTATGCATTGGCATATACATAAAGATGGTGCTACAAATTACCGAAAGCATAAAGATGCAGGGAAAAGGATGGAAGTGGCGGTGGCCATTGGTGCAGATCCGTCAACTATCTATGCTTCAACTGCACCACTTCCAGGCAAGATAGATGAAATGATTTTTGCTGGGTTTTTACGAGGTGAACCTGTAGAGATGGTACAGTGTAAAACCGTTGATCTGAAAGTTCCTGCAAATGCAGAGATTATTCTTGAAGGCTATGTAGAACCTGGTGAACTAAGGAGGGAAGGGCCTTTTGGTGATCATACAGGTTATTACTCACTGGCTGATGACTATCCAGTTTTCCATATTCAAAAGATAACCCATCGTAAAAATCCAATATATAATGCTACAATTGTTGGGAAACCTCCGATGGAAGATTGTTTCTTGGCCAAGGCTACCGAAAGAATATTTTTGCCATTGCTAAAATTACAGTTACCTGAAATAGTGGATATGAATCTCCCGTTAGAGGGTGTATTTCATAATTGTGCTATATTATCAATAGATAAGACTTATCCTGGGCAGGCGAAAAAAGTAATGCATGCTGTTTGGGGAATGGGACAGATGATGTATACTAAAATGGTTATTATTGTAGATAAGGATGTTGATGTTCAGAATCTATCAACAGTGGCCTGGAAGGTGTTTAATAATATTGATGCTAAAAGGGATGTAGTTATAGTTGAAGGGCCTTTAGATGCACTTGACCATTCATCACCGATGGCCCGTCTAGGTTCCAAGATGGGAATTGATGCTACTAAGGCCTGGCCAGAAGAAGGGCATTTAAGGGAATGGCCTGCTGAAATAGATATGAGTAAAGAGATTAAGGATATGGTAGATGAGAGGTGGCAGCAATATGGAATTAGCAAGAGGCAAGATTAAGACATATACTTCTCTTGTTATGTTCGGACATACACTTTTTGCATTACCTTTTGCCTATTTAGCTTTGTTTTTAGCCTCAGGTGGTTTGCCGGAATTTAATGATTTTTTCTGGATTACCATTGCAATGATAGGTGCCCGTAATGGGGCAAATGCCTGGAATAGAGTAGCTGACATGAAGATTGATAGTAAAAATCCCAGGACTGCTGGCCGTGAACTACCCAGTGGTAAGGTTAAAATGATAGAGGTATTACTGCTAACAATATTTTGCTTTCTTTTATTGGTATTAGCAGCATATAATTTAGAACCTATAAGCTTGAAATTATTACCTCTAGCAGTTTTATTTGTGGTTTTTTATTCTTATACAAAGAGGTTTACCTGGGCCTGTCATTATTTTCTGGGGGCTGCCTGTGCATTAGCACCATTAGGGACATGGATTGCTATAAAGGGAGAGATTTCTTTTGGTATTATCGTTTTATCACTAATACACGCTCTTTGGGTTGCAGGGTTTGATATAATATACGCTACACAGGATTATGAATTTGACCTTAATAATAATATACATTCTATACCAGCTAAATTTGGGATTAATAAAGCCCTTAAAATTGCTAGGACTACTCATTTGTTGACAGTTTTATTGATGTTTTCACTATTATTTTTCTTCCCATTGAGTTGGATCTATATTCTAGGAGTTTTCATAGTAACATCTCTACTTGTTTACGAACATAAGTTAGTCACCCCTGAGGATTTAAGCCAGGTAAAGATTGCCTCATATAGTATAAACCAAATAATTAGCCCATTGTTGTTTATAATCGCAATAATCGATTTATTAGTATAATCACTGGAATTTAGTAAGAAAATTTTTATGTGTAAGGCCTGGTTAACCATAACTTTTTAAACAGGCGAAAGCTAATTCCCTTAAGTGGAGAGATATAAATAAAATCATAATGTAATACATATGAAAAGGTGATTAAAGAATGTCAAATATTATTACTGCTATAACAGGAGCAAGTGGTTCTATATATGCACAAAGGCTAATACAGGTATTAAATAAATCTGGTCACCATCAAACCGTTTTAATTAGTAATCCAGCTCGGGACGTATTAAAACATGAATTGGGTTTATCTTTGCCTCCTTCCAAGGAAAAATCGGAAGATATAATAGTTAATAACTGGGATTTAACTTACCCAGAAAAAATACGTTGTGAGGATGTCAGCAAATATCATTCTACTATAGCAAGTGGTTCTGCAGCAGCAGAAGCAATGGTTGTAATACCTTGCTCAATGGGGAGTATAGCTCGTTTTAGTCAAGGGATATCCTCTAATCTTATTGAACGGTCTTTTGATGTAATGCTAAAAGAGAACAAAAAAGTAATTGTTGTACCAAGGGAAACACCGTTAAATCAGATCCATCTAAGAAATTTATTAGATTTAGCTCAATTGGGTGTAGATATAATACCTGCAATGCCGGCATTTTATCATCGCCCACAAAACATTCAGGAGATAGTTGATTTTGTTGTTGGAAGAGTGCTTGAACACCTTGGTTTAAAGCATTCATTATATAAAAAATGGAATGGTTTAGAACAATCACAATAACAATAACAATAACAATAACAATAACATACTAACAGTTATGGAGATTATTTGTATTAATTATGATATTAAGGTAATATTTATCCGATAGCTAACTGCCGCTAAAACCCCACTTCTACTTAAGTGGGAGATAAGCGGCACTAAGCTACTGCATTCGTTTTACTAGGTTTCAGTGGGAGACAACCATAAACAGTTGTTGTATGATTTGTTCAAATTGGGAGTGCCTGTGGTGCAAAAAACTCCCTCTGAAACTAAGAACACACTTTATAAAGGAGAGATCAATCATGAGAAAAGAAATAAGTTTTTTGATAGTATTTAGTTTATTAATTGTAGTTTTTACTACACCCGTTGGGGCAGCCCTTAAGGTTGGAATTTTGCCAGATGCTGATTCTATTCCTTTGATAGTTGCGAAAGAGGAAGGATTGTTTGCTGCTACTGGGCAGGAAATAGAGATTGTTAGCTTTCATAATCCGATTGAAAGGGATAGTGCATTACAGGCCGGTGTAATTGATGGGGCTATTTCTGATGTCTTAGCTGCAGCCTTTGCAAATGATAATAAGCAAACAGTGAAAATTACTTCGTTGACAAATGGTCGATATGTGCTTCTAACAGGGAAAAATTCTGGTATAAATAATCTGCAGGAATTAAAGGGTGTGGAAATTGCTATATCTTCAAATACAATAATAGAATATGTAACTGATAGATTGTTAAAAAGCAAAGGATTTACTGAAGAAGATATTGTAAAGATTGCCATACCTAAGATTCCCGTTAGATTGCAGATGTTAGAAGCAGGAAAGGTAAAGGCCGCCTGTCTACCTGAGCCACTTGCTAGTGTTTTACTACTCAAAGGGGCCAATAAAATTGCTGATAGCACAGAATTGGGTGAAGCACCTGGGATTATGTTATTTACAGAGGAGTCTATTCAAGAAAAAGAAGCAGAATTACAGGCATTTTATCAGGCATATAATCAAGCAGTTGAGTTAATAAATGAAGATTCAGATAGCTATCGAGAATTATTAGTGACAAAAGCAGGTTTTCCTAAAGAGATTAAAGAGAGTTTTGTTTTCCCTGAATATGAACAAGCGCATTTACCTGCAGAAGAGACAGTAAAGCTTGTAGTTGATTGGTTAAGAGAGAAGGGTCTAATAGAAAGTGAGTTTAGCTATCAGGACTTAGTAACTGATCAATTTGTGAAGTAAGTACTTATTGTAATTAAGTACTTTTAATTATAATGCTTAGTATAGATGACCTTCAGTGAGATTCCCTTTTTACTGAAGGTTATTTCTGATTTTCTATTTTACTATTTTATATATGTGTTTTTCTTAGATTCATATTATTAAATTATTAAGATTTAGTAATTATCTAGTTGATTTAACGGCAAAAATCTATGGAGGAAATTTATGATTGAGGTTAAGCAAATATCATATAGTTATCAAGAAAAAAAGGGTAAACCGTTGAAAGTATTTGAAGAGATATCTTTTTCTATACCCCCTGGGACTACTTGTGCAATTATTGGCCCATCTGGTTGTGGTAAGACTACGCTCCTTTATTCTCTTGCTGGTTTATTGCTACCTGACCAGGGATATATATATATAAAAGGGAAACCCCCTGTGGAGAATAAAGAAGCAATAGCTGTTATACTACAGGAATATGGACTGCTGCCCTGGAAAAATGTGCAAGGAAATATTGCTGTGGGGTTGAAGTTAAGGGGGATTAGAAAGAAAAAATATCAAGTGAGAGTTGAGGAGATTTTAGAAGAACTAAATATTAAGGAATTAAAGAATAAGTATCCAAGTCAATTGAGTGGAGGACAAAGACAGCGAGTAGCTATCGCTAGAGCCCTTGCCTTGAAACCAGACCTACTTTTGATGGACGAGCCATTTTCTGCTTTAGATGCCCTTACCCGTGAGAGTATGCAGAAACTGTTTTTAAGGCTTTGGAAGAAGTATATGATGACAGCAGTATTTGTAACACATAGTATTGAAGAGGCAGTATATCTAGGCAATAGAATTATTATTATGTCAGATAATGGCCAAGTGATTGCTGAAATTGACAATGAACACTTTGCAAAAAAGGGGTGGAGAAATTCAAGTCCATTTTATAATATGTGTGAAAATATACGCTCAATACTAGGGGAGGGGATGATGGAGTGAGAAATTTATTGCGTTTTTTAATTACTATTATAATCATTGTATTAATCTGGTGGTTATTAGCTATTATCATTAATAACCCTGTTTTGCCCATTCCCTGGGATGTTTTCCGAGAAATATACCTTTTAAAAAATAAAATATGGCTACATATGATGGCTAGTTTTTATAGAATTATGATTGGTGTAAGTATTTCATTTCTAATTGCCATTCCAGTTGGATTATTTATTGGCAGGGTAAAAAAAATAGATAGAATTATGGCACCACTTATTTATCTGGTTTATCCTGTACCAAAAATTGCATTTTTGCCAATAGTGTTATTGCTTTTAGGATTGGGGGATTTATCAAAGATTTTTTTAATAAGTTTAATAGTTTTTTTTCAGATATTAGTACATGCAAGAGACGCAGCCCGAGCTATTGATAATGAGTTAATACTATCTGTAAAATCTCTGGGGGCATCTGATTTTCAATTGTTCTGGAAAGTTGTTTTCCCTGCCTCTTTACCAAAGATATTTACAGCAATTAGAATTAGTACAGGTACTGCTATTGCAGTATTATTTTTTACTGAGACCTTTGCTACTTTTACCGGATTAGGATATTTTATTATGGATGCCTGGACAAGGGTAAACTATAATGAGATGTTTGCAGGTATTCTTGCTTTGAGTTTTCTGGGCCTGATATTATTTTTGATAGTTGATATTGTGGAGAGGTTAACCTGTCCCTGGTTGTTTTTAGAGGATAATTAATCTCTTTTCTCTCTTTTAGTTAAAATCATCTACATATCAGTTGGTAAGAGCAAAATACTAAGGTGATTTTCACTAACTATTTTAAGAATCATAGGTTAAGGTGAGATGAAGTATAGATAAGTTTGATGATGTCTTAAGGAATTATTTAAAATTAAAAGCTGACATCTTATTGAATTAGTTATTGAATGATAATATAATATCACTATGAAAAAATTTAGCTAAAATAATGGAGGTGCAGTATTTGAAGATAACAATGGTTCAGATAAATCCTACAGTTGGTGATATAGATTGTAATTTAACTAAGATTAAGGATGCTGTCAAAAAAGCCGCTGAAGAAAAACCCGATTTAGTAGTCTTCCCTGAGTTAAGTCTCATTGGGTATCCACCAAGGGATTTGTTACATAAAAAACAGATCATCTCAAGTATTAACATGGCAATTGAAGATTTAATAGATTTTTCTAATGAATATCAGGAGATGGGCATTATAATCGGCGCCCCTGTAGAAACTAAAAAGAAGATAGGGAAAGGCTTGTATAATTCTGCCTTATTGATTTCAAATGGAGAGTTATTACACAGACAGGATAAGTCGTTATTACCAACATATGATGTCTTTGATGAAACAAGGTATTTTGATTCAGCTGAAAATATAGAACCTTTTACTTTTAAAGGTGAAGAATTAGGGATTACTGTATGTGAGGATATATGGAATGATCCTGACCTTTGGGAAAATAGGCATTATAATCTGGAGCCAGTTGATATACTGATTAATGAAGGAGCTACTATAATTATAAATATCTCTGCATCTCCTTTTCAGTGTGATAAATATATGCTTAGAAACGATATATTAAAAAACTTTGTGTGGAAATACAAGGTTCCCTTTATTTATGTTAATCAAATTGGCGGGAATGATGAATTAATTTTTGATGGACAGAGTATAGCAATAAGTGAAAGAGGTATTTTAGGTAAATTAGCTGCCTTTAGAGAGGACTTAATAACAATTGATACAAAATCTGATGGGGATAATTCTAAGTCTCATAAAGTAGCTAATCTAGAAATGGATAATCTGGGGAAACAGCAACAAGTAGGAGAGTCTAATATATCGACTACTAAGCTAGAGCAAAGCATCTCAGGGCAAGCGAACTCAGAAGGGATTTGCCTGGGTAAGATAGATGATGTGCATCAAGCACTTATTTTAGGAATCAAAGATTATTTTAAGAAATGTGGCTTTTCTAAAGCGGTTGTTGGTCTATCAGGTGGTATTGACTCAGCAGTGACACTTTGCCTGGCTGTTGAGGCCCTGGGTTCTGAGAATGTATTGGCAATATCAATGCCTAGTAAATATTCCTCAAAGGGTAGTGTGGAAGATTCTAGAGTACTAGCTAAAAACCTGGGTATAGACTTTAAAGTTATATCTATCGAAGGGGTTTATGATTCTTATATAAATACCCTGGATGAATATTTTAATGATTTACCTGAGGATGTAACTGAAGAGAATATTCAAGCGAGAACAAGGGGAAATATTCTGATGGCATTTTCCAATAAATTTGGGTATCTAGTTCTTGCTACAGGCAACAAAAGTGAATTAGCAGTAGGATATTGCACTTTGTATGGTGATATGAGTGGAGGTATGAGTGTTTTATCAGATGTTCCTAAGACCATGGTATATGAGTTGGCTGAAAACATAAATATCCATGAAGAAATAATACCAGAAGAGATAATAGAAAAAGCGCCATCGGCAGAACTACGCCCTGATCAAAAGGATGAGGATTCCCTACCACCATATGATGTACTAGATAAAATCCTTTATTATTATATAGATGAGAATATGTCTCTAAAGGAAATAGTTGAAAAGGGATATGAAGGGGATATGGTTCACTGGATAATACAGAAAGTGGACAATAATGAATATAAGAGGCGGCAAGCCGCCCCTGGGCTAAAAGTGACTACAAAGGCCTTTGGTATGGGTAGAAGAATGCCCGTAGCAGCCCGAATTGAATATTAAGAATCTGTAGGGTTACTGTATTGGGTGGTGATTAATGGCTATTTTCCAATTTGAAAATACTCATTTCATGGATTTTCAATATACTAGCCCCAATCAGATATTTTAATTAGGAGGATAGGTTTACTCTATAACAATGGTTTCTGATTTTTCAATTGATTCATTTATAAGTTTATCAATTTCTAGCTTTTTTTCTGCCCCTCTAGCAGCTTTTAGAGTAGGTCTTGTTACAGGGTGCTTAGGAACAAATATTGTACAGCAGTCTTCATATGGTAGAATAGAGGTTTTATATGTGCCTATTTCCCTGGCTATTTCAATTATCTCTGTCTTGTCCATAGTAATTAAAGGTCTGAGTATTGGTAGATTTGTAACCTCATTAATAACATTCATGCTCTCTAAGGTCTGGCTGGCGACTTGACCAATGCTTTCTCCTGTTAGCAGTACAAGATTGTTATTTTTACGAGCAATCTTAGTTGCTATACGTAACATCATTCTGCGCATTATTGTCACATTATATTTAGAGGGGCAGTGTTTCTGGATTGCCATCTGTATGTCAGTAAAGTGACTAACAAATAGATTGATTTTACCACCGTGTTTACTTATTATTTTAGCTAAATCAAGGACTTTTTCCTTAGCGCGGTCACTGGTATATGGGAAACTATGAAAGTAGATGGCATCAAGAGTCATACCACGTTTAAATCCCATCCAACCGGCTACTGGACTGTCGATACCACCAGATAAGAGGAGTAAGCCTCTACCACTTGTTCCAACTGGTAGCCCCCCTGGTCCATCAATAGTCTCTGTGTAAATTAATGTTTTGTCTTTCCGTACTTCAATACTTACTTGGTGATCTGGCTGATGTACATCTACTGTAAGTCTATCATTATATTCTTTATTTATGCTTGTTAATATATGAGCACCCAGGTCTCGGTTTATCTCCGGGCTTTTAAGAGGGAACTTTTTATTTGGTCGATTTGTTTCTACCTTAAAAGTTGTTGGATAATCCT
>JADQBV010000083.1 GCA_016278415.1 Halanaerobiales bacterium | reverse complement strand
TAATGAAACTCTTTTTCTGTTAAACTTTCAGGATATCCAGCAACTAGTTCCATTATTTTTCTCCCCCTTCTAAATCATAATCCTCTTTAATACTTTCTATTTTCTCAAGTATCTCTTCAGCTGTTGGGATCATACCACCTGTTCTACCATAAAAATGAACAGGTCGCTTACCATCAACAGATAATTTAACATCCTCAATCATTTGACCTAGACTCATCTCTACTGTTAAATATGCTTTAATATCCACTAGAGTACTTTGGATTACTTTCTGAGGAAAAGGGAATAGAGTTATCGGTCTTATTAAACCTACTTTTATTCCTTTTTCTCTAGCCATATCTATAGCATTAATAGAAATACGAGCAGTAGATCCATATGCAACAATTGCAAATTCCGCATCATCCATTTCATATAATTCAACTCTAACATCTCTTTCTTTCATTTCATCATATTTCGCCTTTAATTTGAGGTTATGTTCTTCTAATTTTTCAGTATCAAGTATTAAGGAATTTATTATGTTAGGTTTTCTATTTTTAGCAGCTGTAGTAGCCCATTCTTTTGCTTCTAATTCATCAGGATCAATACTATCTTTAAAAACCACCGGTTCCATCATTTGACCAATTATCCCATCACCTAAAATCATTACAGGATTCCTATAATAATCAGCAATTTCAAAAGCCTCCATAGTTAGATCAACTGCTTCTTGAACTGATGAAGGAGCAAGTACAGTCATATGGTAATCACCATGTCCTCCGCCTTTTGTTGCCTGAAAATAATCTGATTGGGATGGTTGAATTCCTCCCAGACCTGGACCTGCTCTCATAATATTTACAATTACACAGGGCAACTCAGCACCAGCTATATATGAAATACCTTCCATCTTCAAACTGATACCTGGGCTGGAAGAGGATGTTAGTACTCTGGCACCTGCACCTGCAGCCCCATATACCATATTTATTGCTGCAACTTCGCTTTCAGCCTGTAGGAAAACACCACCAACTTCAGGAAGCCGATGTGACATATATTCAGGTAATGCATTCTGTGGAGTAATGGGATAGCCAAAGAAATATCTACATCCAGCCCTAACAGCCGCCTCAGCAATAGCCTCATTCCCCTTCATTAATGTCTTTTCCACAAATATTCCACCTTTCATCTTATTATAAAGAATTATCACTTACACACTTTTTGACATTTATCTTTTTAATTATTTTTTATTTAAGACCTTATTTATATACTTTAATAACAAGGTCAGGACAAACCAGTGCACACAAACCACAACTAATACATTTATCATAGTCTGTTATTTTTACAGGATGATATCCTTTATGATTGATTTGATCAGACACAGTTAATATCTTTTTGGGACAAACAGTAGTACATATCTGACAACCCTTACACCTTTCATAATCAAATATAATTTTTCTTTCATCCTTATGTGTATCCATCTGTATAATATACCTCCCTGAAGAAATCTTAAGTAATAATACTTAAAGTAATATCATATACCGTTTTTATTACTTAGTGCTATCATCAAGTAATAATACCTACTCTTAGTACCTTGTCTTAATTATAACATTTCTATAAACAATTCACAAATACTTTTTAATTATCTTTTGTATATTTTAATTTTCTACAATTCCACATAATATTATCATGATTTCTCAGCACAATAAAAAAACATACCATGAAAGGTATGTTCAGGAAATTTATATTTTTTTAATGTTCCTATCTCAAATTCTATAGCATAATCTAGACAAATTTTAAAAATTATGCTCATTTTTATACTCCATAGGAGTACAGCCTTCACTATCTTTGAATTTTATAATAAAATAATCAGAGTTTTTATAACCGACTTCTTCGGCTATCTGGTAAATATGAAGATCAGTTCTTTTTAATAATTTCTTGGCATTTTCTATTCTAATATTATTTAAATAATGGGAAAAGTTTAAACCAGTTTCCTTCTTGAATAATTGACCTAAATATGCTGAATTAATATAATATATTTTAGCAATTTCCTTTAATTTAATATTTTTTGAATAATTTTCTTTAATATATTGCTTAACTTTATTAATAACTCCACAGGACTGCTTCAATTCTTCTATATATAATCCACATTCCTTAGAAAATTCCAAAAGACTAGAATTTAGCTGTGCCATATTCAAATTAGCAATATCTGATTCAAATAATCTATAATTTTTAATTATTCTATCAATACTGCCTCCTATATCTGCAATTATCTTAGATAATTTAATCAAAAAATTATCAAGATAAATCTTTATTAATCTTGGGTGTAAATTCACTCTATCAAAATTATCAAATATATCTTTAACAATCCTATCCATTAGCAATTTTTGATTACTTTGGATAGCATCTATCAAAAGATCAAATTGTTTAATTTCGTTAAATTTCTCACTAAATTCTTCTACTCTTCGATTATAAAAGAACTCAAAGAGATTCTCCCGAGATAGCTCTTTTTTTAGTACTTGTAATATATTTATTAATTCTTCCTCATCGACAGGTTTTAATAGATAACTACTTACATTATACTTAATAGCCTCTTTTGCATAGTCAAAATCATCATACCCACTTAAAATTATAAAGGACATATTTTTGTCATGCAAACTCTGTCTAATATACTTAATAAGACCTAATCCATTCAAACCAGGCATCTTAATATCCGTAATAATCAGATCAGGGTAGTTTAACTTCATTTTTTCTAAAGCATCTTTACCATTCTTTGCTACAGAACAGATTGTAAAATCATATTTAACCCAGTCTATTAAATAACGTAATCCATTTCTAATATTAGGCTCATCATCAACAATCATAACCTTATACATTCTTTACCTCCAACGGAATTATTAATCTTATAGTAGTTCCAATGTTTTCTTCACTTTCTATATATAACTTGAACTCATCTCCATAGTATAGGTTTAATCTCTTATAAATATTTTCAATACCTATATTAGTGTCCGATAGGTTTTCATCCTCTAAGTGTTTCAAAATATAATCCAATCTCTCTTTTTTAATACCAATACCATTATCTCTAATTATACACTCTAAACTATTATTAAGTAGCTCAATTTTAATAAATACCTCTCCACAATCTTCACTTCGCTCAATTCCATGAATACAGGCATTTTCAACAAAAGGTTGTATAATTAATTTGGGTATTCTAAAATGAAGTGTGTCTGGATTAACTTTTAATGTGTACTCGAATTCAGAACCAAAACGGTATTTCTGGATTTTTAAAAACTCTTTAATATAAGTAACTTCCTCTGAAACATCTATCCATTCCTGTTGAAAACTTATCATCCTTCTAAAAGATCGAGCAAGATACTTAATAATTTCTGCAGTGTCTTTCTCCCCTTTTTCTACAGATTTCATTCGTATTGATTCAAGAGTATTAAATAAGAAATGAGGATTCATTTGACTTTGAAGGGCATTAATTTCAGCTTGTTTTTTCCCTAATTTTATATTGGAACGTTCTATCTTTGCTTCATAAACATCCATGACCAATGTTTTAATTTTTCTCACCATTCTATTATAGGCCCTAATTAAACTACCTATTTCATCCCTCCCTTGCACTCCAGTAAATTGCCTGGAAAAGTCCTCTTGGTCTAAGTTATTTACATGTTCTGATAGTGCATTTAGTCTTACATAAAAAGAGCGATAAATTAGTAAGATGATTAGAGATGATAGGAAAAGGCTTATAAACGTAAGTAAAATAATATTTGTTCTAGGCTCTCTTAAAGCAAGTTCTAAATCGTTTATATCAATAATATTAGCTATAGTCCAATCTAGGTTTTTGTTTATCTTTCTCTTAATTATGCGTTCCTCATCAAAATTTAAAGAATTTAGATTCTGGTTTTTTATTAAATTATTATCTGCATATAAAATATTATCATTGCCATTAAATATAGCAACATGTCCTTTTATATTCTCTGAATTTATTATATTTAAAATATTTTTTTCATAGACTTCAATTTTAATGATTTTCAAATAACGATCCAGTCCTTGAAATTCATTTAAAACTTTATAGATGGAAATGGGCGTGGTAATTGTATTATCAGCCCTTTTCTCAGTTTTTCCATATATAAGATGTAAATTATTAGGTGAATTAATAATTTCATTAAACCATTGTTCTTTTAGAATCTGATTATCAATTTTATAAACAACACCAGAATTTAATACTGTTGGATTACTTGTATAGATAATTGCTCTGCTTACCTGTGGATATGACTCACCATTAAGATATAGATATGGCTGAAAGTATTCAAAATATGTCTCCGCATAATCCAAATTCCTTCCAAAATTTTTATCTAACATTTCATATAATTTTTGATCTAAAGATATCTTCGTAATAAGATTAATTATAAAACTAAAATCATTATCTATTTCTTTAGCAATACGTTGAGTAGAGAGTCGATAGTAATTAATATTGTTTTCTTTAACATTAGTCACCATATATTGATAAAAAATAAAATTAATTATAAGAATAGGAGCAACAACACAAATTATATAAATAAGTACTAATTTATGTTTTACTTTTATATTATTTAAAAAGTTATTATTAAATTTAATCATATTTATCTCCTATAACAGTATTTAAGTATATTGTTAATAGATAAATCCCCTGTATATACAGAATATAAGACAGGGGATTTTCTTTAATTATAACAAAAGAATATAAAATTTTCAATATTTCAATATTATTATTTTAATCAATCAAAATTGATCTTTGTGATAACTACTCTTTGACACCACCAAGAGTTAAACCATGGACAAAATATTTCTGCAAGAAAGGATATATAATAGCGATTGGTACAGTTACTATTATAGTCATTGTTGCCCTAATAGCCCTTGGTGTAATTTGGTTAGCTCCACTAGCAGCTTGTGACATGGCCTGTTCCATTGAGCCAGACATGGATTGTGCACTTGCTAGTACTTTCTGCAATTCATATGCCAGTGTACTTAATGCAGGATTTGAAGAGTTATATAAGAATACATCCCACCAGGCGTTCCAATGAAAGACAGCAGTAAAGATAGCAACAGTTGCTAGTACAGGTTTACACAATGGTAAAATAATGCGTAAAAAGACAGTAAACTCACTGGCACCATCAATCTTAGCTGATTCTACTAGGCTTTCTGGTAAACCATTTATATATGTCCTCATGATTATTAAGTTAAAGGCATGTGCCAGTCCTGGTAAGACATATACCCAGAAATTATTTGTTAATCCTAATTTCTGATAGAGGAAATAAGTTGGTATCAAACCACCAGAAACATACATTGTTAATATATAGATAAGGGAAATAAATTTACGTAAAACAAAATCCTTTCTACTAACAATATAAGCCAACATTGCTGTTAAAAAAGTACCAAGTACTGTTGTTATAACAGTACGTGCAACAGATACCCCTGCTGCGTGAAATGTCTGAGACCTTGTTAACATTGTTTTGTAATTAAATGTGGTAAACTCCCGCGGCCAGAGATAAATACCCCCTTTAATACTATCCATACCTTCATTTAATGAAACAGCAAGTGTATTTAAAAAAGGATAAAGAGTAATAACTACTAAAAAGATAAGCGATAGATAGATAAAAGTATCAAGTAGAATATCCTCAAGTTTTCTTTTTCGTTTTATTGACATAT